>CAIQND010000387.1 GCA_903873045.1 uncultured Methylococcaceae bacterium
CCGTTAAAAGGGATGAATAACCCATTAGCAGCATAGTTTATGAGTTATTTTTAAAGCAGACTCATCTGGAAATTTAAAATTTTCCGGATAACAGTAGAATTGCTTCCAGCCCTGACTTGTTGTCGGACAGCCTCCTAGTATCGACAACAGCACATAATTAATAATTCATGCTCCCTCGCTGGGACAGATTGGTGTAGGCTCAGCGAGCGTAGTCCCAGTGCTGCCACCATCCTCACTGGGTACGTCATGGGTTTTATTTGTTTTAAAATCAAGCCTCGCATTACATTTGTTTTGCGGGGCTTTTTTATTGCTTGAAATCTACAAATTCATTTGATACTTAATTTTTTATCAATCAGGTTTACTCATTTAAGGGATTGCAATAATGGCATTTATTCTAAAAGGCTACCGACCGCGTATTGCTAGACGCATGAACCCCAGTTATTCTGAAAACAGGTGGTTTACCGCTGCAACCTATGCAAAAACCAATAATGGTTATTTTGTAGCTTGGCATGATGACTTGAATCGTGTGGCACTCTTAACGCCAGATCACTTAGAAGGTGAGGAATGCAAGTGGTTTGAAAGCTGGAATAAGGACAATACGATTGAAACCTTTTTTGAATATGTCGAAAGTGGTGACTATGAAGATGAAAAGAATATGGTTTTTAACCTGTTTATTCAAAACCCTGAAACGGGCGAATGGGAGTAAATTTTATTGACAGATTCTCAGATAAATAATTTTTATGCATACGGATAACATCCCTTTAAAGGATCTTATCCGTATGAGTTTACAGTGACGTAACAAAGAAATTTAATTTCTGTAAGTCTATAGCCAATAATGTGATGGATTTTTGCATCAAGCGGTTAAACTACCTGACGCCGCCTCAGTTCGAAGCCGCCCCATTCGCAAAAAAACCATTATCATCTGGACACAACTACATGATGCCTGAAAAATTCATCAGCACCTGGACTTCAAATAAACTTACTGAAAAAGCGGGAGCACAAAGCCATTTTGATGACCTGTGTGACTTGCTGAATGTTGATAAGCCACGCGACCCTGAAAACTACTGCTTTGAGCGTGGCGCTATAAAAGATAGCGGAAAAGATGGCTGGGCGGATGTTTGGAAACGCGATCATTTTGGCTGGGAAAACAAAAAACCGGGACGTGATCTCATTAAAGCCTTGGCGCAATTACGGGAATATTCCGGCAACCTTGGCAACCCACCCTTGTTGATTGTTTGCGACCGTGAACGGATCGAAATTCACACTGCGTTTCGTGGCTTCCCGGATGAACCGCGAACCATTCTATTGCAAGATATTGGCACCCTGAAAAACCAACAAATTCTACGTTGGGTATTTACCGACCCTGACAAGCTCAAACCGCTCAAATCTAATGCCGCCATTACCAGCGAGGCCGCCGGGCAATTTGCCCTGATTGCCAAGGCCATGCGTGAACGAGGCATCGAACCGCAACAAGTCGCGCATTTTTTAACGCAATGTATCTTTTGTATGTTTGCCGAGGATGAAGGCTTATTGCACCGAAGCCCTACCGATGACAGCGAAATATTTACCGCACTGCTCAAAGCCGCCCGTACTGATCCTAAAAAAGCCGAAAGCCGTATAAAAAGTTTGTTTACCGCCATGCAGAAAAAAGGCGGTCAATACGGTAATGATGACATTGCCTGGTTTAATGGCGGTTTGTTTAAAATCATCGACGTGCCAATGCTCACAGAAAGCGACTTGGGTATTTTATATCAGGCAGCGGCCTCTTTGGATTGGCGAGCCATTGATCCAACTATTTTTGGCACACTGTTTGAGCGGGGTCTTGACCCTAGCAACCGGGCACAATTGGGCGCCCATTACACCGATGTAGCCACCATCAATAAGTTGATTGATCCGCTGATTACCCGACCTTTAACCGCCGAATGGGAAGCAGCTAAAGCCTTATTAAAAAAATCCCAAGGTCGAAGTAAGAGAACCGACGACTATAAAAATGCATTGGCAGCCTACCAAAATTATCTGGAACGCTTGCGTAATTTCCGGGTATTGGATGCCGCCTGTGGCTCGGGCAATTTTTTGTATCTGGCCTTACATGCACTTAAAGACTTGGAGCACCGCGCACAATTGGATGCGGAAATGCTGGGCTTTGGCAAACAACTGACCATCGAAGCCGGAACCGATAATATTCTCGGTATTGAAACCAATGAATACGCCGCCGAACTGGCACGGATTACCGTGTGGATTGGTGAGATTCAGTGGTGCCAACGCAACGGCAGACCGATTAACCTTAATCCGATATTGCACAGTTTGGATGGCATTCAACACCGGGACGCCTTGCTGAATGCTGATGGGACGGAAACTGAGTGGCCGCAAGCGGATGTGATTGTCGGTAATCCGCCGTTTTTGGGCGATAAAATGATGCGCGGTGAATTGGGTGATGACTATGTGACCACCTTGCGCAATCGGTACAAAGGACGAGTTCCCGGTGGCGCAGATTTGGTCTGTTATTGGTTTGATAAAGCGCGACTGCAAATTGAACAAGGCAAAACCAAAGCTGCGGGGTTTGTGTCCACCAATTCAATACGCGGCGGTTCTAATCGCGTAGTGCTGGATAATATCTGTCAAACTCTACCTATTTTTGAAGCATGGTCAGATGAAAACTGGTTTGATGCCGGGACGGCGGTACGCGTGTCGTTGCTGTGTTTTGGTAACTCTGGATTAGCAACAACACAACTGGAGGGTGTTTCAGTCGCCTTAATTCATCCTGATTTGATGTCAGGCAGTGGCGAAGAAAACACTGATATAACCAAAGCAAAGATTTTACCAGGCAACGCAGGAACGTCTTTTATTGGCACTCAGAAAAGCGGGCCATTTGATATCCCTGGAGTATCCGCCAGGGACTGGTTAAAACAACCTAATCCTAATGGACAACCCAACAGCCAAGTAGTTAAGCCTTGGGTTAATGGTATGGGACTTACTCGCCGCCCATCGGATATATGGGTCATTGATTTTGGTGTGTCTATGAGTGAAGCAGAGGCAAGTTTGTTTGAATTGCCTTTTGAGCAGTTAAAAAGTCATGTTAAACCCATGCGTGAAAAAGTAAACCGTATAGGTCATCGTAAATACTGGTGGCGACATGGTGAATCCCGTGAGGGATTAAGAAAAGCCATTAATAACCGATTTATATGCACCCCCCGTGTATCAAAATATCGATTATTTGTATGGCTTGATCCATCTATTTTACCTGATAGTGCTACTGCCGTTATTGCCCGTTCAGATGATACTACCTTTGGAATTATCCATTCCCGCTTTCATGAACTTTGGTCGCTGGGTTTGTGTACATGGATGGGTAAAGGTAATGATCCACGCTATACACCTACGACTTGCTTTGAAACCTTCCCGTTTCCGCAAGGCTTAAGTCCCAAGGACACTGCGCCCAAAACGGAATCAGAAAAATCAGCTATGGGCTATTTACCACTATCGTCTGAAAGTTTAAACGAAAGCGCCATAACGCTTGTCATCCCGTTTAGTGAACCGACTCCGGCCAGCATTGCCGATTTAACTCAACGCCCCCATGCCCAAGCGATTGCCAACGCCGCTTTTAAGTTAAACCAATTACGTAACAACTGGCTCAACCCCCCGGAATGGGTCGATTGGGTTATTACCCTGGAAGAAGAAAGGGCAGGTTTTCCCAAGCGTCCGATTGCCAAACCCGGCCATGAAGCCGAGTTAAAAAAGCGTACTCTGACCAATTTGTATAATCTCAAACCTCATTGGTTAACCCATGCCCACCAAATTCTTGATAAAGCCGTTGCCAGTGCATACAGCTGGGATGATTACACACCGGACATGACCGATGCAGAAATATTGCAACGCATGTTAAATCTGAATTTAACTTATCACAAGACTCAACAGTCCGATGCTTTGCCGCTGACAAAAGCAATCACTAAACGCAAAAAACCGATTAAAAAAACCAAACCATGAAAGCCGAACGCCTGTTATATCTACAAGGCGGTCGCTGTTTCTATTGCCTCCGTAAGCTTGATCTATCTGATGCCACGATAGAGCATGTGATACCCAAATCAATGGGCGGCAAAGATGCTGAAAACAACGTAGTCGTTTGTTGCCGGGCGATCAATGCCTTATTTGCCGATATGACACCAAAAGAGAAAATTGGAACACTTATCGCTTGGCATGGCTCTATGCCTTGCCCTGTGGGTTACCGATAAAGCCGCACTGTACAATTCAAATTGAATCAACAGCAATTATCAATCGTACCAAAAACTGCACAAACACAACAGGAAACCTAAAAAATGTCGGAGAACTATTTTCATCAAGATGAATGGATGTATTTATTAGAAAATCAGCTTAATTCCTCATTTCCAGAAAGAATTGAGATTTTACCTGTCTTACGCGCACGTTTTGGCAATCTGCTGCATGAAGAGATCGTTTCAGTAACGCTGGAATATAAGCACTCATCTTATTGGCTTTTGATTTCAAGAATGGATGAACCTACCGATATGGTAAATATTGATTGCTATGTGTCCATAAATATTCTGGAACATTCTGGACAATCATCCATTAACCGATTAATAGATGTTATTTGTGAGTGGGTGACTGTGCTTGACGATTATCGTGCCGCGCGTAATTTTGAGGTTTTGTTTACTCATCATGCTTTTGAATTAATCGAGCGAGTCGGGAACATGGTTAGTTCAGAGCAAGATGACGAGTTACAAAAAGAGCAAACAGAAAAAACGTTTTACTCAGATTTAACATTGGAAATGGCAGAAGAGCTTGCCCCAGCCATTAATAAAAAAATCCAGGCTGTCGTAAGGTCACAATACAAAATGTCACCTGCCTTTGATATGGTGAGTGAAGATTGTAGTAACGAATGGCAGGAAATGGGAGCCATGTTGTTTGACGGTTCACACCAACTTCTGGACACTGGCATTAATCAATTAAAGTATTCAGTCAGCAACGCGATAAAAA
Organism: uncultured Methylococcaceae bacterium; assembly: GCA_903873045.1. Lineage (GTDB taxonomy): Bacteria > Pseudomonadota > Gammaproteobacteria > Methylococcales > Methylomonadaceae > Methylobacter_C. The sequence goes on from CAIQND010000387.1 coordinate 4,987, forward strand.
AGCTGAGTCGCGCTGAACGTCTGGCGCTATGGTGCAAATACGGCGATTCGATAGACGACGTTGTAGAGGAATTTTTTTGTAATCAAGAGTCAGGTGATTCATTCGATTTGCCCAATGACCGTGATAACTTAGAGCTGATTGTTACAATGATAACGCAAGACTTGCAGTATGAGATGACGGCTGACTGGGAAAAACAACTCAGTGAAATGGAAAATGATAAGACAGACGATTAAGATGAAATATATTTATTCAGGCTATTACCCTCGCAGTTAAATTATAACGAATATGCAGCCTGGTATTGTTGAAGTATTCCGAAGGTTACACTGGGATTTTTACAGCAAATTTTTATTGAAACCTAAAAACCATTGGCTTACACTATCAATTCAGCATTGCCCTGATGACGGTTCATTAGGGAGAAGGCAGGAAGGTTCGGGTATAGCGCTTCGGTTATATGTAAACCCTTGGATTCTACCCAATGCTGTTATTAATTTTACAAAGTTGGCAACTCGCTAAGCAGGAAGGATTCGTTCCCCCGCCGTTGGAAGTAGTTGCATATTAAAGCCCTGCCTCGGTGGGGCTTTTTTATGCCTGATTTGTTCGCAGCGATTGCCGGTAAGAAACGGGGATTATTTGGCGTAACATTTCATGGATTGAACTGTAAACATGACCCTGCCATGACCCGAAAAATTTTAGGCAAAAAAAAGGGCTTAGATTTTACTCTAAGCCCTTGATTTATTTGGCTCCCCCGGACGGGCTCGAACCGCCGACCTAGTGATTAACAGTCACCCGCTCTACCAACTGAGCTACAGGGGATTAAACTTTGATATCTCAATGGTGCGCCTGGAGAGATTCGAACTCCCGACCGATCGGTTCGTAGCCGATTACTCTATCCAGCTGAGCTACAGGCGCTTTGTTGAGCCGCTTATTATCTTTCTTTTTGTATCTTGTGTCAATTTTATTTTTAAAATTGACACTTTAAAATGGCGGAGAGAGAGGGATTCGAACCCTCGATGGGAGTTAAAGCCCATACTCCCTTAGCAGGGGAGCGCCTTCAGCCGCTCGGCCATCTCTCCTAAAACAGTTTACTCTTCAGAATCTGTAGAACCCGCTGACTCCGCTTGTTCTTTTTTTATTCTTTCGTAAATTTCTTCTCTATGAACAGATACATCTTTGGGTGCATTTACACCTATACGAACCTGATTTCCTTTCACTCCAAGAACAGTGACAGTCACCTCATCACCAATCATTAAAGTCTCCCCTACTCGACGAGTCAATATAAGCATGGTTTCTCCCTAAATGTATATTAAAAACCCACTGTTCTTACACAGCATCCAAGTTAGATTGTATATAATACCAGCTTTTTTATATAAATAAAACCTTAAACCCTCCAAAAGATTAATAAAAGATAGATTCAAAGCCACGTAGCTTGCCACTTGCAAACCTTTTACTTATCAAATTATGACTTAAGCGGTTAATTTTATAAACAAAACCAAGTCTTGTTTAGTAAAAATGAATAGCGGTCATTTTATTTTTTATTTAGGTTACGATAGATAAAAAAGTCCAAAAAATCATACCTGACCTGTAAATAAACGACATTTGCTTGATGCTGCTCTTTTTCAATTATTTAAATGACGTTTATATTTTTAGACAATATATGCACTAAAGTCATTATTCTGCACTCCGTCTTGGATCGAATGCATCCTGCACGGTATCGGCAAATAAATTAGCCGCTAAAACCAGGGCAAACATAAACACAAATGCAGCCGATAGAGACCACCAAACGATAGGTTCACGCGCCATTTCGAGTCGTGCACCATTAATCATATTACCCCAACTATAAGTAGTCGGATCAACACCAATGTTGATGTATGACAACACGGCTTCGGCTAATACCAACGAACTAAAATCCAGCACAACCGAGATTAAGACGATGTGCATGACATTGGGTAAAATGTGGCGTAATAAAATGATGTTTTGTTTAACGCCTAACGCGTGTGCGGCTTGCACATATTCCATTTCCCGAAGCTTTAAGGTTTCTGCCCTGAGTAATCGGCATAAGCCTGTCCAGTTGGTCACGCCAAGAATTAGGCAAAGAAATAATAGTCGCATATCAGCCCGCACTATCACGCTGGTAAAATCCTGCTCGTGATTTGCCATATAAACCTGAACCATCAAGATGGAGGCTGCTATTAGCAATACACCGGGAATGGAGTTTAGTGTGGTATAAACATATTGAATGACATCGTCTATCCAGCCACGAAAAAACCCCGCCAGGATGCCAAAAACAATGGCCATCGGCAACATGATGAGCGTGGTCAAGGTACCTAACACCAAACCGGTACGAATACTTTTTACGGCTTGATAAAACACGTCTTCACCCACTTTATCGGTGCCGAGGACATGATAATAGGCCGATAAATAAATTAAGGTGTAACTCAGCGATACGATGATAAATACGACTGCCAAAACAGACGTCAGGCTGGCAGATAAAACCCAATCCTGCCTTTTATCGCCTTGTGCTTTTTGCCTTACGCCTAAATAACACAGCAACAACAAACCAGCCAAGACGGCTCCTTGTATAAAACCGTAAGCCGTTTTTTGCAGCACATCGGCTAGGTGTTGCGTTTCATGATTATTGAGATAATTGCCACCAAATGCCAAGCGGGGGTAACCCCATTGCGTTGTTCCATCGGCCAAGGCCATTATTTCTTTACTATAAAGCGTGGTGGCAAAGGGCGCTGAGTAGGTTTTTTCGCCATGCTCCCGAAGGGGTGTCGCCCAATAATCCAAGAGACTGATAATCTCGTTGCTTTTGGTGCTGACGGGTTTGAAATGGACTGAATCCAGTAACCCAATCAACACAAAAAACAGCAATACCACCAGCGATGCCATGCCGACTTTACTGCGGACTATTTTTTGTAAGGGACGTTTAATGTGCTCTTTACCACGCAGATAAAAAGCCAGCACCAGTAGGGCAGCGATCAGTATAAATATCAGTGCATCAGTCCATAAAACCACCATTACGACAGCCTCACGCGCGGATCAACGAGGGTGTAGGAAATATCAGTCAATAATAACCCAATCACATATAAAACCGATCCCAGAAAAACCATGGCTCGCACGACGGCAAAATCCTGACTGTTAATGGCATCTATCGTGTAACTGCCCAAGCCGGGGATACTGAAAAAAGATTCCATAATTAAACTGCCCATAAATAACAGCGGCAAAATCACCACGATGCCCGTTAAAATGGGAATCAGGGCATTGCGCAGCACATGCCGAAACAAGGTTTGGGTTTCCGTTAAGCCTTTTGCTCTTGCCGTCCGCACATAGTCTTTTTCGACTTCTTCCAGAAAGAGTGTCCGGTACCAGCGCACTCCTGAACCGATGCCTGAAAACACGCCGATCAGCACCGGTAATATTAAAAACTTCACCGCCGCCCAGCCATCGTCATAGCCGGAAATAGGCACCAGTCTTAATAATTTGGCTATAAAAAACTGTCCGCCGATAATATAAAACAGCGATGAAATGGACATTAAAATCACACACAAGACAATGCCTGCCTGTTCCAAGTAACTGCTACGAAACAGCACCATGATTAAAGCAAAACTGATATCAACCACCAATCCCACACACAATGTTGGCAAGGCCAAGGCGAGACTTGGCCACATTCGCTCTTGAATATCCGCGCCAATATTTCTGCCACTATCGGATACGCCAAAACGAAACAAAAACAAGCCGACTGATTTTTGATAAAAAATAGTTTGAGTTATTTTTTGCTCTCCTTGTGCATCGGCATTCCATAACAGCGGCACATCATAACCGTGTTGCTGTTTCCAGTTGGTTACGGACTGTTCGGTAACATGTTTTTGCCCCAGTTGCATACGCGCCATATCATCAGGACTATTGACGATGAAAAACAATACAAACGTTAAAATATTGACCCCCATTAACAGAGGGAAAGCGTATAAAAATCGACGGATAATATAGTGGATCATTGCAGGGTTTCCTTGGCACGGCGGCGATAGGCATTCAGCGCCGGAATTAACATCACTACAAACAACAAACAGCCCAGCACCAACGGCCAAAACAAGGGTTTGTTCCATGCCCGTCTTTTCTCTGCTCTTGCGGCCGAATCAATTCGGGTGTATTTAAGTCGGTTATTCGCCATTAAATTAGGCTTTAGATTGTTATACCAACTATGGTATAGCGAAAAATTCTTGGGATGAAAGCCAAAAACCCAGGGCGCATCATGGCGTACAACAGCCTGTAACTGTTGAATAATCTGGTAACGTTGTTCGTTATTATCCATGTTGCGCATTTGCTCAAACAAGCGATCAAATTCAGGATTTTGATAATTAACGGCATTTTCACCACCGTGTTTAACTTTTGAGTTAGCGCCATAGAGCAGGAAAAATAAATTTTCAGGATCAGGATAATCGACATTCCAGCCCCACACAAAAATCTGTTCATTGCCTGCCCGCATTTTTTCCTGAAAACGATTGTAATCGGTAGCGCGAATAACCAGTTTGATACCCAGCTTTTCAAATTGTTTACGATACCAGTTCATGGTCGGGCGATCATCAATGCTGACTGACGTGGTATCAAAATACAGAATCAACGCTTCTTTGGTTTTCGGATCAATACCGGCCGGATAGCCGGCCTCTTCCATCAGTTGACGCGCCACGGTGATTTTTTTACGTTGCGCCTTGTTATCAATCCAATCGTAACTGTAAGGATTGATACCGCCTTTATCTTCCGCGTAACCATAAATGCCCGGTGGAACAACACCTTGAGCGGCAACACCACGGCCGTTTCTAAAAATGGAAATATACTCCTCATAATCCACGGCAATGCCTATCGCCTGACGTAATTTTCTGGCTTTTTCACTATCGCCACCGACGGTAGCATCCAGCATATTAAAACCCATATAAAAAATAGAGGTCTCTACCTGGGTTTGTAACTGGATGCCTTTTTCCTTCATGGTATCTGTCAAGGCAACGCCACCACTACCGGTAAACTGTA
>CAIQND010000388.1 GCA_903873045.1 uncultured Methylococcaceae bacterium
CCGCGAAAATATTTTGCGCCTTGTCCGGTTTCATGTTGCTTGAAGCGTCTGGAGACATTGAGGGTGATGCCCGTGTATAGCGTGTTGTCGGTACAGAGAATAATATACACAAACCAGATCATAACGGTGTACTCTCTAAAAAAATCAGTGTAAGTATTCACCTCCCCCTTTGAAAAAGGGGGATTGAGGGGGATTTATCTAATAAAATCTCCCCTAAGCCCTCTTTTTCAAAGAGGGGGACTGAATAGTTACAAATCAGTTTGTCCACGAAAAGCACGAAAGCCACAAAAAATAAATCAAGGGAATGGGAGGATTAAAAATCCGCTAATCCAATGCCGTTAAGTTGAGCCGTTCGCTGAGTGGAGTTGAAGCGATTTTGCTGGCTTCGGCTCCGCTCAGTCAACGGTTTATCTTGCCGAAGCGCTTAATTTAAAAGCAAAATACCTATTCAGCGGAGGCGTTAACCATTTTAAAATATTCGCTTTCGGCAACAATATCGCGGTTGTTCTCAACCCTATCCAGATAAACCTTGCCTTCCAGATGATCAAATTCATGTTGAAAAACCCGTGCAACAAAGCCTTCCAGCTTGGCTTCCACTAAAGTGCCTTGTTCATTGCTATAGGTGATGTGTATATCTTTATAGCGGGGTACTAAAGCCCGAATCCCCGGAATGCTTAAGCAACCTTCCCAGTCTTTTTCTGTTGTATCAGATAAGGCTTGAAATGTCGGATTAATCATTACCGTGGGCTCCATCAGTGGCGCTTTAGGGTAACGTGAAGAAGGGCGCGAGGCAATGATGATCACTTGCTTTGATTCGCTAATTTGAGGCGCAGCAATACCGACACCCTGCGTTGAAGCCAGGGTGTCTTGCAGGGTTTTAATCAGTTGCTGTATTTCAGTGCATTGACTATCGGTTACCGCCGCCGCTTTTAGACGCAGTACTTTTGCACCTAATTGGGCAATCTCACTAATAATCATTAGAATGCCTGCAATTCATTTAAAATCGCCGATTGCGCTTGGATGGGGTCTTCATTGGTTATGTTTAATAACTGAAGATAGCAACCATCCGGTTGTAACAGCCAAGCTTGCGTATTATCTTTTAAATATAAATCAAGGTCATGCAGTATGCGGTTATAGAGTCGCTTACTTTCAATGGGGAAGCAAATTTCCACACGCCGGAACATATTGCGATTCATTAAATCGGCGCTGGAGGCATAAACTTCTTGATGACCATCATTGGCAAACGCATAAATCCGCGCATGTTCCAAAAAGCGTCCGATAATGGCACGTACTTCTATATTTTCAGAAACCCCTGGAATCCCCGGTCTTAGGCAGCAAATGCCTCGGACGATTAGCTTAACTTCAACCCCGGCCTGTGAGGCACGGTAAAGTGCACGTATGGATTGTTCTTCAACAATGGCATTGACTTGAATGATAATTTTTGCCCGTTTGCCGTTTTTGGCGTGCATTATTTCCCGTTCAATTTTTTCAAGTATGCCTTTATGTAGGGTAAAGGGCGACTGTAGTAGTTTATTTAATTGGGTTACTTTGCCCAAGCTGGTGAGTTGGGCAAAGACGCGCCGGACATCTTCGCCCAATTCTTTATTACAGGAAAACAGGCCATAATCGGTGTAAAGTTGGGCGGTCTTTGGATGATAGTTGCCGGTGCCCAAATGGACATAATTGCGTAGCTCTTTGCCTTCGCGCCTTAAGATCAGGCACATTTTGGCGTGGGTTTTATAGCCTACAACACCGTAAACAACATGGACAGCCGCTTCTTGTAATTTGGAGGCTAAATCAATATTGGCTTTTTCATCAAATCGCGCCCTTAATTCAATAACAACAGTCACTTCCTTGCCTGCCCGCGCGGCTCTGATTAACGCGGCAACGATGGGCGAATCTGCACCGGCACGGTAGAGTGTCTGTTTAATAGCCAATACTTCGGGTGATGCGGCCGCTTGACGTAAAAATTCAACGACCGGCGAAAACGATTCAAACGGGTGATGCAATAAAATA
>CAIQND010000389.1 GCA_903873045.1 uncultured Methylococcaceae bacterium
ACCTTGCACATGCTTAGCCTAATCTTTCTTGGTTTTTGCTCTTTTCGCTAAACGCACACGTTTTTGTACGCTCCAATCGGTGAGTTTCTTTTTCTGGCCGTGAAAAGGGTTGACCGGTGATTTAAACTCCATACGGATGGGTGTTCCTGATAATTTTAGCTTATCGCGAAAATAATTCATCAAATAACGTTTGTATGAAATGGGCAGTGCATCGGTTTGTACGCCATGAACCACCACAACCGGGGGATTTCGTCCGCCCTGATGGGCATATTTTAGCTTGATACGACGGGTATTGATGATCGGTGGCTGATGGGCATCAGTTGCTTCTTTCAGAATACGGGTCAACACCGGCGTTGACATATCAATCATCGCGGCGTCATACAATTTGGACACTACATCAAACAGCTTGCCAACACCACTGCCATGTAATGCGGAAATAGGATGTTTTTCGGCAAATTCAATAAACGACAATTTCACATCAAGCTGTCGTTTAATAGTGTCCTTTTGTTCGGTCGTTATGCCGTCCCATTTATTGAGACCAATAATCAGTGCCCTGCCCGCTTCTATCACCAGACCTAATAAATGCGCATCCTGATCAGCGATACCATCGCGTGCATCAATTAAATAAATGACGACATTCGATTTTTCAATCGCTTGCAAGGTTTTAATGACACTGAATTTTTCAATGGTTTCCGAGACTCTGGAGCGCCTGCGCATTCCCGCTGTATCAATCAACGTAAACTGTTTGCCACTGCGCTCAAAAGGAATATAGATACTGTCGCGTGTTGTCCCTGGCTCGTCATAGACAATAACCCGTTCTTCACCCAGCAAGCGATTGACCAACGTTGATTTACCCACATTAGGCCGGCCAACAACAGCAATGGCAATACCTTTGCTGGTATCTTCATTGCCATCATCAGTATCTGGCGGCAACAGTTGGTTAACCCTGATCAATAACTCGGGAATACCTCTGCCGTGTGAGGCTGCAATCTGTACAGGTTCACCCAATGCCAGCGAATAAAAGTCGGAAGCGGCTATGGTGGCATCAATACCATCAACTTTGTTGGTGACCAAAAGAATCGGTTTGTCCAACTTTCTCAAGCTGTCGGCAATCACTTTATCTGAAGCACTCAGGCCTTCGCGAGCATCGACCAAAAACAACACGAGATCGGCTTCTTCCAAAGCGACTTGCACCTGCTTTCGGGCAAAGCTTTCTATGCCTTCGGCATCATCGGCTATACCGCCGGTATCGACAACCAGGCAGGCACGATCACCGTGCTTGACCCGGCCATACTGGCGGTCTCTGGTTAGGCCGGGAAAATCCGCCACGAGGGCTTCACGACTCTTGGTTAAATAATTAAATAATGTGGACTTGCCAACATTGGGACGCCCTACCAGGGCAATTACAGGTAACATATATTAGGGTGACCGGGTTTTTAAAGCGGCAAGAGTGCCGTCTTTTGCATAAATATAAACGGTATTATCTACCACGACAGGCTTGGCTTCTATTGCACTGTCGGCAATTTTTATACGGGCTAGTTGCCGACCATCAGTCGTAGACAGCCAATGCACGTAACCTTCAAAATCGCCGACCACTACATAGTTTTCATAGACAGTCGGAGCGGTTAATTTTCTTTGATGTAAATCTTTTTGTTTCCATAATGAAGCACCACTGCGCTGTTCCAGTTGCCAAACATCATCGGTTGTATCTGATAAATACAGATTCCTAAAATCATGGCTTAAGCCGGTATAAGAAGAAATAGCTTCGTTACGCCACAACACATCACCATCCAACTCTGACACAGCGGCGGCTCCACCGTGATAACTGGCAATATAAATAATGCCTGACACTTCTATGGGGTCAACGTCAAGATCGACCAATCTTTCAACCTCTGAACGTCCTTTGGGAATGGCGACACTGGTTTCCCACGCATATTTGCCATCGGCTAAACGCAAGGCCATTAGTTTGCCGTTATCGTAACCCTCAATGACATTATCCCCAACGATAATAGGGGCACCGATTCCACGCACACTTAAAGCGGGGGCGGTATGTTCATAATTCCATAATTTTACGCCGTTCTTTTCATTGAGGGCAATAACCTCGCCATCAGTGGTTCGAACGATCACAATGCCCTTGGCAATAACCGGCACAGAAAGCACTTCACTCGAGACATGCGACTTCCAGAGCAAGTCACCGTTTTCACTATTCAAGGCAACCACGTCGGCATCACTGGAGCCTAATATCACCGTACCTACACCCAGACCGGGGCCAGCGGAAAAATGCACATCCACCTTTGCTTCCCAAATCAAGCGTCCTGTACTTAAATCCCTGGCCTGCACCAAACCGTCCCGGTCTGCCGCCAGTATCTTGCCAAAGCCAATGGATGGCACCAACTTTAAAGATTGCTCGTCCGTGCCTACGCCGACTGATTCATCCCACAGCTTTTCGATTTGTATTTCAGGCGCATACTCAACCAATAAAGCGGGCGGGTCAGAATTGTCTTCGCCCCCCGAAAAATAATTGGAAATGCCCGAAATAGATTCATCGAGGGTATCAAAGGCAGCACAACCTGCCAATGTTAAGCAACAGCATAAAAGCGTAATCAGGCGCATTATTTTTGAACTTCTACTTTTTCAGGTGAGGTCAAATCATCAATTTTAAATTGCAGCAACGGTGACTTATAGCCGTTTTCCAAGGCTTTTTGATAAGCAGTCCGCGCTTGATCCAAACGATCCAGAGCCACATACAAATCACCCACCAACTCATCATAGTTACCTGAAAAGCTGGATGAGGTTGCAGGATCAACATCGTTAATTAATTGTAAGCCCTGCTCATATTCGCCACTGGCCAGCATTAAACGAACCAGCCTAATTTTGGCGACGTTGCTTAATTCTTTATCAGTTCCAGCGGCTATGCCCTTAAGAAGCGTTTGTGCTTTAAGAATATCACCTTGCTGAACTTTTAATTTTGCCAGCAAAAGACTGCTATAGGCTGCATATTCTGTTTTGGGATATTCAGACTGTATACGCTCAACCAACTTTTCTGCACTGTCTTTTTTGTCAGCCCCAACCGCCACAATTAATTGGCCGTATAATGCAGACGCCTGCTCTGTTTGAGCCTTTTTATGAGCCTGCCAGTAATTCCAGCCCAGAATAATAGCAACCCCCAGAACCAGACCAATAATGGTCGATTGTCCGTTTTCTTTCCACCATCTTTTTACTGCGTCAAGTTGCTCTTCTTCTGTCTCGTAAATTTCCACTTGCTTTCTCTTGTTGGTATTTTAAAAAAATGCTTACAGGTTGGATTACGCGATAGCCGTAACCCAACACATCGAAGCGGCAAATGTTGGGTTACGCTGGCGCTAACCCAACCTACGGCTTAATTGCTTTAAGTGTAGTTGTTCACCTCCCCCTTTGAAAAAGGGGGATTGAGGGGATTTATCTAATAAAATCTCCCCTAACCCCTCTTTTTCAAAGAGGGGGACTGAATAATTACGTTTTAAGTTAATGCTTGTAATTAGGGTAATTCATAACGTTTGCAAAAAAGTAATCGCTTCAACTTGGGACAGTGTTTGCTGTTGCTCTTCCCCGTTGCGCAACGATTTAATACTGACTTCGCCACGACTGACTTCATCATCGCCTAAAATAATGGCATAGCCAGCGCCTATTTTATCAGCTTTTTTAAACTGGCTTTTAAAACTGCCACCCCCGCAATTAACTTGTAGCTTTAATCCCGGCACTTCATTTCTGATAGTTTCAGCAAAACGCAAACCTTCCCGCTCGGCGGCATCACCGACCCGGATCATATAAACATCAACGGTTCTTGTTTGCGGGATATTACCCGACACTTCCATTAAAGCCAATAAGCGTTCAATGCCCATGGCAAAACCCACGGCAAAATTGGGCTTGCCACCCAACTGTTCAATCAGGCCATCATAACGGCCACCGGCACACACCGTGCCTTGTGAACCCAGTTCGTCGGTCACCCATTCAAACACGGTTTTGCTGTAATAATCGAGTCCACGCACTAATCGGGTGTTAATTTCGTAACTAATACCCAAGTCATTCAAGGTGGCCGTTAAGGTATTAAAATGTTGCAGACTTTCTGCACCCAAATAGGCCATTAATTCCGGTGCATTGGCAACCAGCTGGTGCATGGCCGGATTTTTGGTGTCCAGAATGCGCAAGGGGTTGGTTTCCAACCGACGCAAACTGTCTTCATCCAACTCCTCCAAATGTGCCTGAAAATAGCTGACCAACGTTTCCCGGTAAACCAGCCGTTCCGCAATAGTGCCCAAAGAGTTTAGCTGTAGGCGCACCTTATCGCGAATACCCAGCTTTTTCCATAAGCGATCCATTAGCAGAATTAATTCGGCATCAATATCAGGGCCGGACATGCCATAGGTCTCAACGCCCAATTGAATAAACTGGCGATAACGTCCCTTTTGTGGGCGTTCATGGCGATACATCGGGCCGTAATACCATAACCGGTGTACCTGATTATGTAAGAGTCCATGCTCCAGACAGGCTCTAAGACAACCTGCCGTTCCTTCCGGGCGCAAGGTTAATGAATCGCCGTTACGATCCTCGAAGGTGTACATTTCTTTTTCGACGATATCGGTTACTTCACCAATAGAGCGCTTGAAAAGTTCTGTTTTTTCAACAATGGGCAGCCGAATTTCACTATAGCCATAAGCACTGAGTACGTCTCTTAGCGCTTGTTCTGCGTACTGCCAGAACGGTGTTTGATCAGGAAGCACATCGTGCATCCCGCGAATTGCTTGTATATTGTTTGCCATAAGGATCAGAATAACTGTTATTGTAAAACCGGCTTGATTTGTTTTGCTTCATCTGAAAGCGGAAATTTTTCCAATAACAAGTTTTGATATTCTTTTGCCAGCGCTTGATTACCTAAGGCGCGTTCTGTTTGCATACCAAACCATAACGTGCCGGAGGTATGATCTGCAACACTCAGGTATCGTTGTAAATAGCCTTTTGCCGCCCAATACTCGCCGCTTAGATAACTCATTTTTTGCATTTCCAGCAATGCCGGCGCGTAAGTGTTGTTAAGTATCAGTGCTTGCTTAAAGTAAGCTTTGGCACTTTGTTGTTGTTTCATGGCCAACTGGCACCGCCCGGCATTGGTTAAGGCCAACCACTGCCGGTCGTTTAACTGGGTCGAAATCGCCTGAGTCAGTAAAGCCATGCCTTGTTCATATTCACCACGGTCACACAAAAACCGGCCATAGTTGTTTTGAACACTCCAATCATCCGGCGACACATCCAGTGCATGCTCATAATTCTCTTGAGCCAGCTTATAGTCATTTAATTTTTCGTATAAAAAAGCAAAAGCATTATGTACTTGGGAATTATTGGGATCTTTTTCTTGTGCCATCTGTAAATTTTCTTTGGCTATTTCCAGCTTGCCCAAATCCATGTACCGCACCCCCAGCTGCAAATAAATACTGGCGGAATCATCTCGTTTAGTGTTTTTGTCAAACCAGGAGGTGCAAGCCGTTAATGCAACTGCTAAAAACAGGCCGCAAGCCAAGCGAATAAAGACTTGTGTTGCCTCAGGCAGCACGTTCCGAACTCACTACCTTTAACTTGAGATGCCGGCGACTTTTATCTTCAACCTGTCCAACCAGTTGACCGCACGCCGCATCAATATCTTCGCCGCGCGTCTTTCTGATCGTAGTGACTATTCCGGCATCATTTAAAACCGTTTTGAAGCGATTAATGGCTTCTTTGCTTGAGCACCTATAAGCGTTATTGGGAAACGGGTTAAAGGGTATTAAATTAAGTTTTGACGGTACTGTTTTTAACAACTTAATGAGTCCGCGAGCATCGTCCATAGAGTCATTAATACCATCAAGCATCACGTATTCAAAGGTAACGGTACGCCGTGGTGCAATCTTTGCATTATCCCGGCACGCTTCCATTAACTCCTTTAACGGATATTTTTTGTTAATCGGAACCAGTTCATCCCTTAATTCATCAGTCACCGCATGTAATGATACCGCAAGACTCACATCACACACTTGCGTCAGGCGATACATGGCCGGCACCACACCTGATGTACTGATCGTTACCCGGCGCTTGGAAAGCCCAAAAGTAAAATCATCCATCATCAAATTCATGGCGGCAACCACATTATCAAAATTAAGCAAAGGCTCGCCCATGCCCATCATGACCACGTTGGTGATTTTTTTGGTCGTCCCCAAACGTTTTTGCGCAACAATAACCTGACCAATAATCTCGGCCGTGGTCAAATTACGATTAAACCCTTGTTGAGCCGTAGAACAAAAAGTACAGGCTAATGCACAACCGATTTGTGACGACACACATAAAGTGCCGCGCCCTTCTTCAGGTATAAAAACCGTCTCGATTCGATTGCCGCAACTGGTTTGCAAGGCCCATTTACGGGTGCCGTCACTCGCGATTTGTTCAATCACAATCTCGGGAGTGGCCAGGTAGCAATTTTCATTGAGCCAGACACGCAACGGTTTGCTTAAATTAGTCATCAGGTCGAAATCTTCGACACCTTCCTGATAAATCCATTTAAGCAACTGGGTTGCGCGAAAAGGTTTCTCGCCCAACTCAACAAAAAAGGCCGCAAGACCTTTTCTGTCGTAATCGAGCAGATTAAACCGTTTGGACTTAACGGGTTCTTGCACAGATTTCATTGTCTGAGAAAAAGAAAGCAATTTCTCTTGCAGCCGTTTCAACCGCATCTGATCCATGCACTGCATTTTCATCAATGCTGGCAGCAAAATCAGCACGAATGGTGCCTGCAGCAGCTTCTTTAGGGTTGGTAGCGCCCATTATTTCGCGATGTTTAAGGACTGCGTTTTCGCCTTCCAAGACTTGCATGATCACAGGGCCTGAAACCATAAAGGCAACCAAATCCTTAAAGAAGCCACGCTCACTGTGTTCCGCGTAAAAACCTTCAGCTTGTTCTTGAGTCAGGTGCAGCATTTTTTCAGCAACAATTTTTAAATCATTTTTTTCAAAACGACTGTAAATTTCACCGATAACATTTTTTGCAACAGCGTCAGGTTTAATAATTGAGAAAGTGCGTTCTAGTGCCATTATGTTTTAAAACTCCAAAGTAACAGTAAATAAAATATTTGAGTTGCCGATTATACCCGATAAGCGACACATTGTAGATAAACGACCCTGCTTATATCTACGGAGTACGATCTATATCTGCGCCTTCTTTGACCGGGATCATCAAATCTTCAGGGCTTATGCCCAATAATAAAGCCATCGGACTGGCAATAAAAATAGACGAATAGGTGCCAAAAAAGACGCCAAACAGCAGCACAATGGAAAAATTATGGATAATTTCACCGCCCAGAAAAAACAGGGAAACCAGTACCAAGATAACCGTTAAAGAAGTCATAATGGTTCGACTTAAAGTGACATTAACCGAGATATTCATAATTTCTTCAGTCGACTTATTTCTCATTAGCCGAAAATTTTCACGGATACGGTCATAAACCACAATAGTATCATTCAAGGAATAACCGATCAGCGCCAGCACGGCTGCCAATACCGTCAAATCAAATTCCAGGCCTAAAATGGAAAATAACCCCAAGGTAACCACCACATCATGAATCGTCGCGATGACGGCACCGGTAGAAAACTTCCACTCAAAGCGCCAGGCAATATAAATCAAAATACCTATCGTTGAATATAACAACGCCAAAAAACCGTCTTCAGCCAAATCGTCACCGACTTGTGGCCCCACAAATTCAACGCGTCGAACACTGGCGGGTTCTGCGGTTGTTTTGTTAATCGCTTCCAGTACCTTGGTGCTTAAGTCGGCACTGCTCACGCCTTCGTGGGGTTTTAACCGAATCAAGACATCTTTTGCCGTGCCAAAATTCTGCACAGTGGCATCGTCAAAACCTTCAGTATCCAAGGTATTGCGCAGTACCGTTAAATCTGCCGCTTTTTGATAACCCACTTCAATCAGGGTGCCGCCGGTAAAATCAATACCCATCTGCAAGCCGCGAACAGCCAGCGATCCTATTGAGATAATCATCAGCACACCGGAAAATATCAGTGCTATATTTCGGTTACCTATAAAATTTATATTTGTCGTCTTCATATTTTATTCTTCTTAAGGTATGGGCAATCCTGTGTGGCTGCCCTTGGATTGCTTGAATCAAGGGCATCCGTGAAGGATGCCCCTACAGGGTCTAAATGGATAATTTCTCAACCCTGCGGTTACCATACACCCAATTAATCACCATCCGCGTGCCGGTGATTGCCGTAAACATGGACGATAAAATCCCGATAATCAGCGTGACCGCAAAACCTTTAATGGAACCCGTACCAAAAGCAAACAACACCACCGCAACCACAAGATTGGTGAAATGGGAGTCAAGAATGGTGGCAAAAGCTTTATCGTAGCCAATAAAAATGGCCGATTGCGGCGTATTACCATTGTTAATCTCTTCTTTAATCCGTTCAAATATCAACACGTTGGCATCAACAGACATACCTACCGTCAAGATAATCCCGGCAATACCCGGTAACGTTAACGTCGCCTGCAACATTGATAAGATGGCGACAACAATCACCACGTTAAACGCCAACGCAAGATTGGCGATCATGCCGAACAGTCGGTAATAAACCGCCATAAACAGCACAACCAAACCAAAACCTACCACAAACGACAACATGCCTTTATCAATGTTGTCTTGCCCAAGACTTGGCCCTACCGTACGTTCTTCAACAATATCAACCGGCGCGGCCAAGGCGCCCGCCCTTAACAACAGTGACAAATTACGTGCTTCCTGCGGACTGTCCAAACCTGTAGTT
The DNA here is from genome assembly GCA_903873045.1 of uncultured Methylococcaceae bacterium. Classification (GTDB taxonomy): domain Bacteria; phylum Pseudomonadota; class Gammaproteobacteria; order Methylococcales; family Methylomonadaceae; genus Methylobacter_C. Next base: position 8,833 of record CAIQND010000389.1, read on the forward strand.
TGAAAACGTTTACTAAATACGCCCTGGATAGTGGCTACATTGATAACTTTCTCAACTTTCTCTTTATGACGTACTTTTTGACCGTTGACTATTTTTGTCTCGACTTTATATTCTATAAAGACCACCGCCATTGGCTTGCCAACACTAACTTGGGTGGTTTTAGCCATCTTGGCCGCACCCACGCCGTTCAAGGAAATATTAACCGAAGGCCTGCCGTCCTGATCTTGACCGGAAGACGCATCAACAATTTGGTCGCCCGTCACAATAACGCGACGATCCAACAGGATTGGATTACCCTTTTTTTCATAATACAAGCGACTGCCAACCGGAACATGACCGGCAACGGCTTGCTGCACATCATGTTCAGTATCGACCAGGCGATATTCCAAGGTAGCCGTCGTACCCAAAATTTCCTTGGCACGCGTCGTATCCTGAACACCCGGCAATTGCACCATGATGCGATTTTCACCTTGTTGCTGAATGACCGGTTCGGCAACCCCTAACTCGTTTACGCGGTTACGCAAAGTCGTCATGTTTTGCGACACGGCAAATTTTTTGATTTCGCGCACTTCTTTTTCAGACACTTTTAGCCAAACCTGATCTTGGTTTTCCGGCTCGGTAATATCCAGAGTACGAAAATCTTTAGCCAGAAGATCCATCAGTGCGGGCTTATCTTCTGGTGACTTCAGTGTGATTTTTATAAAGCCGTTATCTTTGGCAACAGACTGATAACGCATCTTTGCACTTCTTAAGGCCAGACGTAAATCATCGTTATAGCGGTCTTCAGCTTGCTTGGCCGCAGCATCCATATCCACTTCCAACAGAAAATGTACCCCACCCCGTAAATCGAGTCCCAAATACATCGCTTCAGCACCCAAAGCTCGCAACCAAGCGGGGGTTGTAGGTGCCAGATTTAAGGCAACCGTATAATTACTGCCCATCTTGTCTCTTAATAAATCAGCGACTTTAAGCTGATCATCAGTATTGGTAAACCTCGCTAAAATACGTCCGTCTTTAAACTCAAACGCTTTTAAGGGGACACCGACCGTTTTAATTTCAGACTCGATCTGATTTGCCTGATCCTGCGCTATGAGCGTAGTTTGTGTCGATGACACCTGAACCGACGGATCATCACCGTATAAATTAGGTAATGAATAAATAATCCCGATGCCAAAAACAATCAGGACTAATAGATTTTTCCAAAGGGGGAAATGGTTTTGCATGTGTTATTCCAATAATTAAACCGTGCATCAGCTTGCTCAAGCTGTTGCTGACTGGCTACGCGCTACAATATTAAACTTTAACTATTTTTTTAGTTATCGCTTTATAAGTTCCTTTTGGCATCATGCTTTCAATGCTTTGGCGCTGCACTTGAATGAAGGTATTATCCGCGATTTCAATCTTGACAAAATTATCGTCCAAATCGACAATTTTACCTAAAATCCCACCAGAGGTTACTACTTCAGCGCCTTTGCTTATTGCAGCAATCATTTGTTTCTTTTCTTTGGTGCGCTTGGATTGGGGGCGCAGAAACAAAAAGTAAAAAAAGGCCAGAATACCCAGTGGAAACAGCATACCTTCAAGACCTGGTTGTTGCGTGGCAGCAGGTGCTGCCGCTAAAGCGTCAGAAATAAAAAAACTCATGATTATCCTCAAATTCTATAGTAATTAAAAAATCTTGTTATTATGCCATAGACGGCATAGATTTTCCTCGTTGTTGGTAAAACTGCCGGACAAAAATATCCAGCTCCTGCTTTTCAATCGCATCACGCAAGCCCTGCATCAGGCCCAAATAATAATGCAGGTTATGTAAGGTATTCAGCCTTGAACCCAGCATTTCCTTACATTTATCCAGATGACGCAAATAGGCTCTTGAATAATTCCGGCAAGTATAGCAGTCACAGGACTCATCCAGCGGCGTGTTATCAAACTCGTATTGACTGTTCCTGATTTTTACCACGCCAAAGCTGGTAAACAAATGTCCGTTACGTGCATTACGTGTGGGCATGACACAATCAAACATATCAATACCGCGTCGAACGGCTTCAACCAGGTCTTCCGGCGTACCCACACCCATTAAATAGCGAGGCTTATCAACCGGCATTTTGCTATGAATGGCATCCAGTGTCGCCATCATTTCTTCTTTGGGCTCTCCTACGGACAAACCGCCAATCGCATAACCATCAAAACCGATATCCAGTAAACCGTCTATCGACTCCTGACGCAAATGTTCATACATACCCCCTTGAACGATACCAAACAACGCAGACAAATTATCGCCATGCGCCGTTTTACTCCTCGCCGCCCATCGCAACGATAAGCGCATAGAATCGGCGGCTTCGTTAACGGTGGCCGGATAAGGCGTACACTCGTCAAAAATCATCACGATATCCGACCCCAAATCACGCTGCACCTGCATGGACTCTTCAGGCCCCATAAAAATAGCACTGCCGTTTATCGGCGATTTAAAGGTGACACCTTTTTCGGTGATTTTTCTTAACGCCCCCAAACTGAACACTTGAAAACCGCCGGAATCGGTCAGAATCGGTTTGTCCCAATGCATAAAGTCATGCAAATCACCATGCGCCTTGATCACACCTGTCGTTGGTCGCAGCATTAAATGAAAGGTATTACCCAAAATAATTTGCGCCCCAACACTCGTCAGGTCTTCCGGTGTTAATGATTTAACGGCGCCATAAGTGCCAACCGGCATAAAAATCGGCGTTTCTACCACGCCACGGTCAAAAGTAAGACGTCCACGCCGTGCATGACCGTCAGTATTAATTAAATTAAATTCCATGCCAAAATATTTGCTCATAAATGAAGGTTGCAGATTATCCAGCCTTTTTGGGATTTAGTACAATAAACCATTGTGTTATGTTCAAAAATAGCAACTTCTTGTTACCCGCAGACTGTATTTTTAATTAAATCCGCCCAGACAATCTGCCTGTCAATAAGCGGTTATTAACCACGCAACCTGTTCCGGGCGTAAGCCTAAGGGACAAAAAATTTTCTTTCTTCGTGTCTTCGTGGTGATAATCTTTTACTCAATCTTCAAGTTTTTAATTCTTGATTTTGGTGAGACAGTTATAACAAACAATAGGCGTAGGCCGGAATAAGACCACCCAAGCGTAGCGCGTGGTGGTGTTTCCGGCACACTCATTCCGGATGCCGGAAACGCTTGTTCTCGCTTGCGCTCGAAAAGCCTTATTCCGGTCTACGCCTAACCACGCATCCTGTTCCGGACGTAAGATTAAGGGACAAAAACTTTCTTTCTTCGCGCCCCTTCGTGTCTTCGTGGTGATAATCTTTTGAGATTTTTTCCGGACTTATCTACGACCGGGTAATTCCTAAAAACTTGTCATTCATATAAATGGTGTTAAATTTAAAAAAAAGAATCGCAATAGTAAAGTTCCGCCCTATTATATATAGGCACTATTACAATAGTATTCCGGTTTTTTTAAATAGTTTTACAGCTTTGTTTAAACTTCCCTTAAAATAGACAAAGCAAACAACATCCAGTCAAAACAGGCTTCAAGATTAGGCGCATTTTATAAGTCATTGGCAGTCGATTTTTATAAACTGCTTTATTCGTTTCGTCTTTTCTTAAATTAACATTCAGTTATCAAATGAATAGCAAATCATTAACGTTAGTAAGCTTTGCATTATTGCTCTTACCTGCCGAAGCCTTTGCTGGCGAAGCGTTAAGTGCGGCCAAATCATTAAACTTAACACAGCATATCGTCGGTTATCTTTCGATAGCCCTCACCGTTTTGGCATACATTGCAGCGATGTCGGAAGAAGTCATCGCACTGCGCAAGTCAAAACCGATGGTCTTGGGTTCGGCGCTCGTGTGGTTTGCAATATGTATTTACTATGCCTTGAACGGCGAAGCCAAAGTGGCGGCTGTTGCATTTGAAAGCAATCTACTGGCTTATATCGAATTGTTTTTGTTTATCCTGGTGTCAATGACCTACCTAAACGCCATGGAAGAACGCGGTGTTTTCGATGCCCTCAGGATTTGGCTGCTAAGTCGGCAATTCAGCTACCGACAATTATTCTGGATTACCGGCGTTCTTGCCTTTCTGCTGTCTACCGTAATCAATGGAATGGCGGCCGGCCTTTTAATGGGGGCTGTTGCTGCGGCAGTAGGGAAATACAAGAAAGAATTTGTCGCGCTGGCGTGTGTCAACATCGTTGTAGCGGCCAATGCCGGCGGTACGTTCAGTCCTTTGGGCGGCATCTCGACACTGTTCGTATGGCAAAATAAAATCCTGCCTTTCCATGAATTCTTTACCCTTGCTATTCCCTGTTTGGTCAATTTTCTTGTGCCTGCACTGGTCATGCATTTTTTCGTGCCTAAAGAAACACCCGCCGCCTCCACTAGCGTCATTTGGCTGCGCCGTGGCAGCAAGCGGGTTATTGCACTTTTCATCGTGACACTCCTTATTACCGTCTCTTCTAATATTCTTCTGGAATTGCCACCTGCCGCCGGCATGATGACCGGGCTTGGTTTACTCCAGTTTTTCAGCTTTTACCTGACCAAGACAGCCATCGAAATCCCAAGTGACTTTGCGCATGTTTATAAACTTTTTCAGGTAGAAGTTCCCAGCGACAATAAAAAA
>CAIQND010000390.1 GCA_903873045.1 uncultured Methylococcaceae bacterium
CATCGCTCCCACCGTAGGAGCGATGCCCACGTCGCGACTAACGAAAATGTCTTGATCTGTCCGCGATGACTGATAGCCAAATTGTTAAATCTTTTTAACAAACTCTGATTTAAGTTTCATGGCACCAATACCATCTATTTTGCAGTCGATGTCATGGTCACCGTCAACCAGACGGATATTTTTGACTTTAGTGCCGACTTTTACAACCAATGAAGTGCCTTTGATTTTAAGGTCTTTGATTACTGTGACGGTATCGCCGTCTTGTAGTACGTTGCCATTGGCATCTTTAATAATTTTGGCATCGGAATTATCGTCGGTGGCTCCGTCTTTTGGCCATTCGTGTGCGCATTCAGGGCAGATGTATTGGCTATCGTCTTCGTAAGTGAATTCTGAGCCGCAGGCGGGGCATTTGGGGAGGTTACTCATGGTTTTTACCTTAATTATAGATTGTCTCGACCCAGTGGAATACAAGGTGTCTTGAGACAGGATGATGCCGGATTCAGGCGATTAGCGTGTATTATACGTTATTGACGGGTTTTCGGTCTCAGAATACAACTTTAGCAGGCGTTCTTCTGGTAAAGTTACACCAGCAGTTATTACGCTTATCCAGGGCAGTTTTCGGTAAGCGTTTTTAAATAACTAAATTTCCATACTACTTAACTCCCGGGAGGAGCGATGAGTGAATTTTTTCATGAAGGCAGTCGTCAATTACAAAATCAATTTGAAACACAACCCATGGCAGATCGTCTGGCCGAGACCATTATTTCTCATCAGATTAGCCCCGAAGACCAAGCTTTTATAGAACAACAAAACATGTTTTTTCTGGCGACGGTTGATCAGGAAGGACGGACTAACTGTTCCTACAAAGGCGGTGGCGTTGGCTTGGTTAAGGTTATCGATGAATACACCGTGGCTTTTCCGGTTTATGATGGCAACGGCATGTATTTGTCGGCGGGCAATGTCATGGTCAACCCACCTGTTGGCCTGTTGTTTATCGACTTCCAAAGACAAGCGCGTTTGCGTTTAAACGGTGATGCTTTTATACAGGAAAATGATCCGCTGTTGGCGCACTGGCCTGAAGCAGAGCTGGTGGTGCGGGTAAAGTTGCGGGAAATGTTTCCCAACTGTCCACGCTATATTCACAAAATGGTGTTGGTGGAGGAGTCATCGTTTGTTCCGAAAAAGCACGGTGAAACACCCGCGCCAGACTGGAAGCGTCTGGAAATGGTCGCCGATGTATTGCCGGCACGCGATGCGCATTTGGCCGGTAACCTGCAAGATCCGGCAGCGACGATAAACCGCTCGTAGCCTGAATGCTTATCTTTTTTCTATGCGATCACGTTGGCTTGAAATTATGCTTTTCAAAGCCATCATGGTGAATTTTATCCAAGTGATTTGCGCCCTCTCCCTCTGGGCGCAGGGAAGTGAAAAATCAGATCGAAAACCAGCTTTATATAGCTAAAAATTGGTTTGCGTAATTCAAGATTGCCATCCATGGCATCTGGATCCCGGCAGTCCATGCTGGGATGACGGCTTGAACGTTTACAGTTATTTATAAGATTTGTGCTTATCGCTCCCGGAAAAAACCATTACGTTGGCAACTTTACCTTAAGGAAAATACGCGGCTTCTTTCGGCTTTGGCACGTTGGCTGATTTTTCCTCGGCCACTATCCAGCCGCCACCCATGGCAAGGTATAAAGAAATGGCGGAGTTAAAGGTCGATGCCCGCGCATTGGTAAGCTCAATCTGGGCGCTAACCAACTGTCTGATGGCATCCAGTTCATTTAAATAATCAACATAGCCTTCTTCATAACGAATCCGCGATAGATTGAAATAGCGACTATTGGCTCCCACCCGATCAATTTGTTTGGCTTCTTGTTCTTTGGTTTTTATGAGACTGACCAGCGCATTTTCAAATTCACTAAAGCCGGTAATAATGGTTCGCTTATAATTAGCCAAGGCCGCTTTTTGGACGGCTTCGGCTGATTGCACTTGGCCGGCTATTTTGCCGGCGGTAAATATGGGCGTCACTATTGCCGAACCTACTGTCCAAAAATTGGCACCGGGCGCAAAAAGACCGCCTAGTTGTGAGCTGATTTGTCCAACGTTTCCGGTCAGGGAAATAGTGGGGAAATATTGCGCCCTGGCAACGCCAATTTGTGCATTCGCGGAAATTAATTGTTGCTCTGCCTGGGTAATATCCGGTCGTCTTATTAATAAATCAGAAGGCAAACCGGCCGGTATTGTCGGCAGTTTAAGCGTATCCAGGGTCAAGCCGCGTGGAATGGAGCCAGGATTTTTGCCCAATAAAACATTCAAGGCATTTTCAGTCAAAGCGATGCGCTGCTCGTAAAGGGGAATTTGCGCACTCTGTAGTTGATATTCAGAATCCGTTTGTTCCACTTCCAGTTCCGAGGTATAGCCTTCCTGAAAACGTATAGTGTTAATGCGCAGGCCTTCTTTAAGAATTGCCACGATTTCTTTGGTTATTTCCAGTTGCTTGTCCAGTTGACGCAAGTTGATGTAAGTTTTTGCGACTTGACTAACCAAGGTTAGCATGACGGCTTGGCGCGTTGCCTCTTGACCAAGAAGATTGGCCATTGCCGCTTCGTTGGCGCGTCTTAATTGTCCCCAAATATCAAGTTGCCAGTTCATCCCGCCACTCAGGTTAAAAGAATCACCGTCCGGCCTAAATTGTGGTGAGGTCGCCGGTTGCGGATGTTGGGTTTTAAACGAGCCGGTGATCTGCGGAAACAAATTGGCGCGTGTCGAGCCATACAAACCCATGTATTGATCAACATTGGCAATAGCTATTTTTAAATCGTAATTGCCCTGAATGGCTTGTGTTATCAAACGATTAAGTACGGGGTCGCCTAGCTGTTGCCACCACCGGTTATTGGTTGCGTTAAGCAGCGCATCGGTTTCGCTGTTGCGCCAATGGCTGGGCGTGACAATTTCAGGCTTTATATAATCCGGGCCTACTTTAAAACACCCTGTTAATAGAATGCTCGATAACAATAAAAATTTATTCATTGTCAGGCTCCTGTTGTTTGTCCACCGTGATTTCGGTTTTCTTTTGATCCGAAAATTTCTCAACGGTGTAGAAGCTTAAAGGAATCAAAAAGATGGCAATAAACGAGGCGGCCGCCATACCCCCAATAACGACATAACCAATAACTTGTCGTGCCAAGGCACCCGCACCATGCGCTAAAGCCAACGGCACACAACCCAAAATAAAGGCGAAACTGGTCATTAAAATAGGCCGTAACCGCAACCGCGCACCTTCCAGGGTCGCTTCAACCAACGGTTTACCCTGATTTACGCCCATCTTGGCAAACTCCACAATCAAAATGGCGTTCTTGGCGGCTAATCCAATCAGCATGACCAAGCCGATTTGTGCATAGACATTATTGGCGTAGTGCCCGACCATCAAGGCCGCAAAAGCGCCAAACACGGCAACCGGGGTGCTCAATAAAACGCTGAACGGCAAGCTCCAACTTTCATACAGGGCGGCTAAAATCAAGAACACACACAACAGTGAAAAGCCAAAAATAAGCATCGGCGACAAGCCTTGCTGGGCAATTTTTTCCTGATAGCTCATGCCCATATAGTCGTAGCCCATCGTGTTTGGCATGGTTTGGGCAAATACCTCTTCCAATGCCTGCATCGCTTGTGCTGAAGTATAGCCCGGCTTGGCGGCGGCATTAATCAAAGCGCTTCGATAAAGATTGTAACGCATGGTAAATTCCGGGCCACTGGTTTCCCGAATACTGGTCACTGCCGATAAAGGGACGGTAGTGCCGCTTCTATTGCGTACATAAAACTGACCCAAAGGCTCAGGCGTTTTTCGATATTCGCCTTCCGCTTCCAGATAAACCTGCCATTGCCTTCCAAAACGATTAAAGTAATTAATAAAACCACTGCCCATGTAATACTGCATGGTTTGGTAGACATCTGCCAGGTTCACACCTTGTTTAATAACCTTATCCTTATCGACATCGATAAACAACTGCGGTGTTGATGCGATAAGCGTGGTAAAAATTCCCGTTAATTCAGGGCGTTGCGATGCTGCTTTGATAAATTTCTCGGTGTTTTCAGCTAAAAACTGTACCGTATTACCGCCCCTGTCTTCCAGTACAAAACTGACCCCCCCCGAAGTTCCCACGCCCGGAATGGCGGGCGGTGGGAACACCATAGCCACGCCGCCCGGCAGTTTTTGCAATTCTTTATTTACTGATAATTTAATGGCCGTGTATTGCTCTTTAGCGCCTTTACGTAGAGCCCAATCTTCAAGGGTTATAAAGAAAAATGCGTTGTAGGTGGTATTCGCCTGACTCAGCATGTTGTAGCCCAGCACGGTTGAATAGTATTTTATGCCCGGTGTGTTTTTTAATACGTCTTCAACTTGGCGGGCCATCTCGCTGGTTCGTTGAAACGATGAGGCATTGGGTAATTGAAGTGCGCCGTAGATATAGCCCTGATCTTCATCGGGCAAAAAGCTGGAAGGCGTTTTATTGCCTAAAAAGCCTGCCAACAAGGTCACTGCCAACAAGAACATTAAGCCAAAAAAACTGTGACGAATCAGTCCGCCGCAAACGCCAACATAGCCATCGGTGATGCGGCCAAAACACCGGTTAAAAACGTCAAAAAATCGCTGTAACAAGCTGGTGCTTTTTTCCTTTGGTTTTGGCTTTAACATAAGTGCGCATAAGGCCGGTGTTAACGTTAAGGCATTAAAGGCAGACAGCGCTACAGATATCGCTATGGTCAGAGCAAACGGCTGATAAAGACGTCCGGTAATACCGGGAATAAAGGCCGTTGGTATAAACACCGCAGCCAAAATAATGGCAATCGCGATAACCGGCCCTGACACTTCTTCCATTGCTTTAAACGCCGCATCTTTAGGCGACATGCCTTCCTCAATATGATGTTCTACCGCCTCTACCACCACAATAGCATCATCAATTACCAAACCTACCGCCAGCACCAGGCCGAACAGGGACAAGGTATTAATGGAGAAACCAAACAGAGGGAAAAATGCAAACGTACCGATTAAAGCCACCGGCACCGCCAGCAACGGAATCAGCGTAGCCCGCCAACTTTGCAAAAACAGATAGACGACAATAATAACCAGCAACAACGCTTCAAATAGCGTTTGGACAATATCATCAATCCCCGCCGTCACTGCCAGCGTGGTGTCCAGTGCCACCGCATAATCCAGATCAGCCGGAAAACTCTTTTTTTGCTCGGCCATTAAGGCTTTGACACCGTTAGCCGCCTCCAGCGCATTGGAACCGGGTAATTGATAAAGTGCGATCAGCGCGGTGGGTTGTCCATTTAAGCGACTGGAAATCGAATAATTTTGCGCCCCCAACTCAATTCGACCGACATCTTTAATACGCACTGTTGAACCCGTTTTATCAACGCGCAAAACGATATTGCCAAAGTCTTCTTCCGATTGTAAACGGCCTTGCGCCTGAATGGCATAGGTAAACTCCTGACCGTTAGGGATAGGTTCAGCGCCTATTTGTCCGGCGGGGTTCACCGTATTTTGGGCTTGAATGGCATTGACAATTTCGGGGATAGTAATATCCATTGAAGCCAGTTTGTCGGGTTTCACCCAAATACGCATGGCATACTGACCGGCACCAAACACCGAAACAGTGGAAATGCCCTTAATGCGGGTTAGCTTGTCATTGAGATTGATATAGGCATAATTGGCCAGAAAAACATTATCGTAAGTCCCCTTGGGCGAATACAGGGCAAACATGATGAGTGGGGCGACGGTAGATTTTTGCACCGTTACGCCAAAATTGTTAACCGCCGCAGGAAGCTGTGAAGCCGCTTGCGTTTCACGCATTTGAGCAAGAATTTGGTCGGTGTTAGGGTCAGTGGTGACATCAAAATCGACGCGCACATTGGTATTGCCGCTATTGGTGTTAATGGAATACATGTAGGTCATGTTATCAACCCCCGACATTTGCTGTTCAATCGGCGTTGCCACCGCTTGCTCCATCGTCAAGGCATCCGCACCGTTATAAGTAGTACTGACCTGAATTTCAGGCGGTGCCAAGTTGGGGAACTGGGCAATTGGCAAGCCCGCCATTGCTACCAAGCCCATAATAACCATAAGAATGGCTATCACCATTGCCACGATAGGCCGATTAATAAAAAATTTGGCCATGGGCTTATCTCGCTGAGTGGGTGGTAGTCGTTGGCTTTTCGGCTGGAAGGTAAGGTTCTACATTAACCTTCATACCTTCGCGAATTTTTTGCTGGCCTTCAACCACCACCTGTTCACCTGTTTTTACGCCGTCTTCAATCACAATCCCGGTGCCACTGGTTTCGCCCAGCTTTACCGGACGAATATTAATACTTTTATCTGCGTTAACCACTGCCAATTGAGTTGCTGTTTGCAAGCGAATCACGGCTTGTTGGGGCACGACCAATGCGTCATGCTTAACATGCGTAGTGGCGCGAATGCGTGCATACATGCCGGGGCGCAGCATGTTGTTCGGATTTGAAAACAACACAGCAATTTTAATCGTGCCGGTATTGATATCGACTTGCCGGTCGGCAAAGTAAAAAGTGCCGTTGTCGGGATAAATAGAGTTATCGGCCAAGGTTAGCTGCAAAGGTACCGGTTCAGGTTTCCCGCCATTACTTTGCTCGCGATGGGCTAAATGTAAATACTGTTTTTCGTTTAGGCCAATATAGGCGCGAATAGGTTCGACTTGGGATACCTGGGTCAGCTCATTATTGGCAGAACCGGGCCCTACTAAATCCCCAAGCTGCGCGTTTGATAAACCGGCTATACCGGTAATAGGAGAAGTAATTTTAGTAAAGCCCAGATTTAATTGCGCTGTTTCAACTGCTGCCTGCGCTGCCAACACCAGTGCTTGTGAACTCGCTACCGCACCCACCGCATTATCACGGTCGAGAACACTGACCGCCTTTTCAGGTAACAGACGCTTAACGCGATTCATGGCCAGTTGATTGGTTGTCAGCACGGCCTGCTGCTGTGCCAGATTGGCTTTTGCTTGCGCAAGCGTAGCCTCAAAAGGACGCTGATCAATTTGGTAGAGCTGCTGGTTCTTTTTAACCAAATCACCTTCCTTGTAATTTTGCTTAATCAAATAACCGGTCACCTGCGCATTAATTTTGGCGTTGACCATGCCATCCAGCGTACCCACCCATTCTTGCTGGACTGGCACATCCTGTTGTTGCACTTCAGTGACTTTTACCGTTAGCAGATTTGCGGCAACAGGTTGTTTGGCTTTTTCGCAAGCACTTATAAACACAACGGAAATAACACCCACTAACAGGAGCGAACCCTTAAAACTGCCGCTTTGGCCGTGGGTGGATATAGTCAGACTTTGCATTTTTATCATAAAACCTTCTAACAATTTAAAGCAATTGAAGGGTGTTTTTGTCTGCATCATCAGACAAAACAAGTTTTATTGAGTGTGATTCATAACCAATAGACCCGGAAAACCTGGACGGCTGATTACACTTGTATTGATTCTAAAATACTTTAGCATAGATGCCCAGATAAAATCTGTCAGGTAAGGATAATAGTTTAATTCGTAGGGGCATAAGTAATGGCGTGATGCAGCATTTCCCCAAACTTAAAAACTAATAATCTGTCGATTTATTTGTGGAGATCCGGCTTTGCCTGACTGTAGGGGCAAGTCCTCGCGGTTGCCCTGCTAACATCGTGGTAACAAAGGGCAGGCGTAAAGCCTGTCCCTACGCAGGCAAAGCCTGACCGCCGGTGTTAACAAACGTGTTCCGATCAGTTGGTAGGGTATTTCAGGTAAGAGGTGCTACTAAGTAGCTTTTAATATATTCAAATGTATTATATAATTTAATTTATGAATACATACAGACCACACGAATTTGGAAAGCTAATAGCAAGATCCACCCATACCTTACAAGTATGGGATAGAAAAGGCATTTTA
>CAIQND010000391.1 GCA_903873045.1 uncultured Methylococcaceae bacterium
CCGTTAAAAGGGATGAATAACCCATTAGCAGCATAGTTTATGAGTTATTTTTAAAGCAGACTCATCTGGAAATTTAAAATTTTCCGGATAACAGTAGAATTGCTTCCAGCCCTGACTTGTTGTCGGACAGCCTCCTAGTATATTCGCGCCGCCTGCATTGGTGACTTGAAAACCTCTATTGGCTTGTAAAGTGAGATTCTTCAGCCACACCCAACCATCAAATTCACCATCTTCTATCTTCATCCAAGTGCGATTCCCTGGATCGGGCTGCTCGACCGCAGTGACTATCACACTTCCATCCAACTACTTGACAATATCGCTCTCCCGGATGATATTAAACGTCTTCTCCAAGAGCGACGACCCAGTCCTTACATTCAATGCCCCGTCTATCACCTCATAATTTGCCATAACATTCTCCTTTGGGTTTAAAAATAAGAAACCTAATTGCCTTTTACTGCAATAACACAACTCTCAGATAAAAAATAATAAACGCTACTCAATATCTATGGAGTCAGATTTAATTAGGATAAAAAGTTTCTTCTGATTTTTCGCTAAGTCAAAGCTGCCTTTTTATTCCATAAACCAAACTTAATTTTCTGAATCCATTTATTATTTTCTAGTTTACATACTCCGCTGTTGTAAGTTGTTAGCAATTTGTTATATATTTGTTAGCCTCCCTGCATCACGCCAATAAAATCATTTGAATGATTCCCTATGGAACAGAACAAGACCTATACATTTGGAAACTTTCGTCTGGACACAGCCACTCAGCTTTTGTGGTATGAAGAAAAAAATGTCAAAATAACCCCCAAAGTGTATCGATTATTACTGTATTTTTTGTTGCATACCGGACGTCTGATCTCCCACGAGGAATTATTCGATGCAATATGGGATGGCCGGATAGTGGATGATTCTGCCTTACGGCTGACCGTTAATTCCCTGCGCAATGCCCTACACGACGATAGCAAATCGCCCCGTTATATTTCAACTGTTTCCAGGCGAGGCTATCATTTTTTGGCAGCTGTGTCAGTGACTGCGTGTTATTTAATCGCTGAAATGAGTAAGACCAACCCACTGAGTTATCGCCCCAAAGTCAGGAAGTTTTCTGACTGCTTTGAGCACACTAATGAATTGACCGACTTGCAGCAAGCTTTTCAAAAAGCATCCAACGGAGAACGACATCTGGTTTTTTTGAATGGCGAACAAGGCATAGGTAAAACAGCCTTACTGGACACTTTCCTTGCCAACGTTAATCATCCACAATTGGCCGTTTTGCGTGCTCGTTGCGTAAAAATGCAAGGCGTTACCGAGCCTTTTCTGCCGTTGTTGGAAGCACTCGAACGCCATTGCCGTGAATCTTATGGAAAAATGCTTATCGACCGCCTTAACCAGTTAGCCCCAACCTGGCTTTATCAACTGTTGACTGTGCTAAGCCCTGATGAAATAGCGGCACTACTGACAAAAGTGGCGCATATTAATACCGGCCGCATGGTACGGGAAGGTGTCCATTTCTTTGAGACACTAAGTAACAACACACCCTTGATACTGATTCTGGATAATGCACACTGGAGCGACGACTTTACCCTAGATTTGTTGGTTTTTTTAATGTTTAGATGCTCGACGGCCAACTTGTTGATAATTATTAGTTATCGCCCTTGCGAAAATGAACCTGCCGTACAGCGCATAGAACAAATACAAGCAGAATTATTAACACGCGGCTTGTGCCAAGAATTGAAAATGCAAAAGCGTTGCAGTTGATTATGGATCGCTTTGCTTAATAAGCGTATGGACATAAAGCCAAATAAAACCATGCCATTAAGTTAAACGAAAGCTGTTTTACAAGCAACAGTATTATAATTACGATGCTTAACTTAATGACAATGGATCTGACCACTTTTTACCTTTTTAGCTTATAACAACTGATTTTAAATGTTATTATTGTCAATGGAGAAGGATAAAAAGTTTAAGCTGTCCAGACCCTTTTAATCACTTACTA
>CAIQND010000392.1 GCA_903873045.1 uncultured Methylococcaceae bacterium
CACAATGTATGAAGCCCATGCGGAAGCGAGCCGATCCCGATGAGGAAACTATCGACTGGAGAGCCGTGTGCGGGAGAACTGCACGCACGGTTCGGAGGGAGGGGAGAGCTTAGAAAAAAGCTCTTCTCTACCCCTATAGTGCCAGGGATGGTAATTTCAAATACGTCCATGTAGCCTGGATTCCGGCAGTCCATACCGGAATGACGGGCTTTGTGATATTTGTGTATAACGACGAGAGCTCCAGCTTGGGAACCCCGGCTACCCACTAAGGAACGCGCATGAAATAACTTGACCATTTATATCCCCTCACCCCAACCCTCTCCCGAAGGGAGAGGGAGCAAGATGTCTAAGGTTATTTCTGCGAAAGAACTTACCCATTAGACGAATCCTATCGCTTGCTTGATTGAGAAAATCCTACTTTTAATGGGTAAAATATTCTCCGGAAATCACCTAAGCACTTGCAGGATTTGTAATAGGTTACAAGCTTATCCAGCTATCTGTGACATCATTGAAGCCCGGTTTTTCTGTGGTGGTGGCTTTTACATTAATACAATCAACGTCCACGTTTAAATCATCGGCAATGTTTTGGCGCATCGCAACAATATGGGGTGCCATTTTAGGGGCTTGGGCAATCATAGTCATATCGGCATTAACCAGTTGATAGCCTTTATCCTGCACGATGCGGTAAACATGCCGCAACAAAACACGGCTGTCCGCGCCTTTAAATTCAGGATCGGTATCAGGAAAATGTTTGCCTATATCGCCTAAAGCGGCAGCACCCAGCAAGGCATCACATAAAGCATGCAGCACTACACCTCAATAATCTCGCGCAACACCGATGTCGCATAACTGCCTGCCGGCAAGGTAAAATCAAGCTTTAAGGTGGTGTCATTGACAAACTGCCACTGTAAATCCTGCACATTAACCCGCAAGGCACGCCGGTCTTTATCAACACCACAGACTATCAAACCTTGAGCCAGTTCAGGATAAGCATCGATAACACCTTGTTCAAGGTCTAGTGTATCTGCCGATACGCCCGCGTCTCCCTTGCCCCATAACGCACCTGTCGGATGAATATCTTTTATCTCTAATCGACGGATAATTTCAGCATCCGGTACTTCAGATTTAAAACAGCTATGCGATAAATCAAATTGATAAGTATCACCGGCAACCGGCTGATTCCAACTTCCCAGATTAACCCGACAAGCCAAAATCTGGTTAAACAAATAAGAGCGTGCGGCCGACAAATACAGACTGCGTTGTTCGCGCCCGACTTTGGCACCGGCAAACATGGCCAAGGCTTTATTAACGTTTTGGCCTTCATTCCCAAACCGTTGCGAGCCATAATAATTGGCCATGCCATAGGCTTTGATACTTTCCAATTGCCCAATGGTTTTGTCTTTATCGCCCTGCCAGTCACGAATAGTCAGTGTAAAGCTGTTACCTGACAATACGCCTCGTTTTAACTTTCGTGCATGACGCACGGCGTGTAACACTTTCATGGTATCTGTTTCAAACTGCGACCAGTCAGGATCAGCCTTACCGGGCAACCAAACACTAAACCATTGGGTGGTGACCGCGTGTCGGTCTTTTAAGCCCGCATAACTGACATCACGTTGCCTGACATTAGAAAATCGGGATAACTGCCTGGCGACATAATCAGTATTTTCGCCGGTCTTTTCTATTTGCAAAAAGGCATGCTCTCCAGTACCGGATGGCTCAAAAGCCAAATTTTCTTTAACGATAAAATCTTCAGGAATACTGCGGATTTTACCGGAACCGGAAGGTTGACCATAAATATAAGGCCATACCGGAATTTCAATAGATTGTGTGTTGACGGTCATCGTTTTTCAAGTGTTTTAGGGCTACCAAATATAGCTAGAATAACACAGTAAAGTTCGTTAACATGCAAAAGCTAAGGCTAGAGATTAACGCAATACTTATCGCCAGGCGGATCAATTTATGCGTCAAAGTTAACGGAAATACTAAAATATAGTCTTTCAGAAATTAAATTTCCATTCACGTTGTTAGGCTACCAACTTAACGCGGGACATAGTCGAGACTTAACCGTTCGTCCTGGGCAAAGTAAGCCTCTTATCGGGGCAAGGCGTTACCAAGAAACAGGTGCATGGATAACCAAAAAGGTATAAATTAATAGATCCTTTCCAGCAAAGACCGAATAGGCACTGGTGTTAATTAACCGTTGCCTGAGTGTGGTCTGGAGACGTTGGTGCCCCATCAGACCGGAAGAACTTGCAAAATGACCTGTAGCAATCGGTCATTATGACAAGTGTCTTTTTATGTTTAGTGCTTTGATGCGCAACATCCATAGTTATCTTTAGATTTTGCAGGTATAGGCGCGTGCAACTGCTATGCCATTAAATGCACCGACAGGAACCATCTGCTCCCAAACAACGTGGCTTGCTCCGAGTTTTTCGGCGCGATCAAGAGCAGAATATTTAGCTAATGCTTGCCAACCTGTATTCTTGCCGTAACCCGATGATCCCTCGACCTTGCCCAAAAAGTGACAATCCGCTGTCGCTGATTCCCCTACTTCGCTAGGTGTAGCTATACTAAAAGAGGGAAAGCAAGCGGATAGAGCAAGTACCATCACAAATTTAGTTATGAACTTGTGATTAGCTTTGCGAGCGAAAATACTGAGAAGAGGAACCCCTATCGAAAAAAATGAAACAACGATTCTGCCCAACTTCAAAAGCACATCGGAAAATATGGTTATAAATAATAGGGTGCTTAGAGAAATTTGAGTAAGTTGAATTGATGTTTTTTCTTCAAATGACGATTTTTTGGGTGCCCCAATATAGGGGATGTAATACAGGAAATTATTATCAATATACATGGTATCGATTCCAAATTAAGTGGTCTATGAGGAGTTTTTTAGGCATCTTAGGATCATCGTTTAACCAAGGATAAGCACTTAAGTACTGACTATTTCAGCCATCTAATGCCATTGAAACTAGTCCCATAACCTTATAAACCCTCAATCATGCCTAGGAGGCTGTCCGACAACAAGTCAGGGCTGGAAGCAATTCTACTGTTATCCGGAAAATTTTAAATTTCCAGATGAGTCTGCTTTAAAAATAACTCATAAACTATGCTGCTAATGGGTTATTCATCCCTTTTAACGG
>CAIQND010000393.1 GCA_903873045.1 uncultured Methylococcaceae bacterium
CCATCTAAAGTGGGTAGCCAGTTTTTTTAACTTGACTGAGGCAATCCCGTATAAATCAAGATGTTTTCGTTAGTCGCGACGTGGGCATCGCTCCTACGGTGGGAGCGATGCCCACGTCGCGACTATAGCCTGTCATTAACTTAGCTATCTGGTCTCTGCTATGATTTGATAAACTCCCCTGCATCATTTTTTAAAAATCAATGAATAAAAACTTGAATATCGAGTTATAGATACTGCTTTTATGAAATTAAAAAACGTCGTATCCGTGTTTATCAGTCAAATCCGTGCCATCCGTGTTCTATTTTCTAATGGTTGGGTAGTTCGCACTTTGAGCATTAAAGGCTCGCTCCTAATCAGGCAAGCGCACAGCCATGACATCGCATTTTGCATAATGCAGCACACTGTTTGCAGTTGATCCCAATAATAAAGCCAAACCATGACGACCATGTGAGCCCACCACAATTAAATCAACCTGCTCCTGTTCCGCAACATGAATAATTTCCTGCTTGGGAACCCCCCAAAGCAACCAACGATTAACTAAATCAACAGCAAGTTGATCCCCCAACTGCATCAACTTTAATTTCTCCGCTTCCAGCAACTCATCTGATGAATCCTGCGTTAAAGAAATCACCGTACCATAGTTGGTATCAGGCATCGGGATATTATCCAAAACATGAATAATACTTAATTTGGCCTCATAAAGATTGGCCAGAGACCGGGCTTTTTCTGCAACATAAACACCTTGTTCAGAATAATCGACTGCCAGTAAAACGTGTTGATAATCTCTCATTAACCTATACCTTATTTTGATAATTGATTTTTGGGTAGCCAATGTCTAAGTCTACCCTATTAAGACAAAACGCGTCATAGTTAGAACAATAACCTGCCCGGATGATAAACTATAAACTTTAGTTGAATTCGTTTTTTTATTCCGACTGATTTTTATATCAACCTTCGTCACCTTATTCCTACTCTAATTCAACTGCCTTCATGCAACCCGCCTTTATTCATTTAAGACTTCATACCGAATTTTCACTGGTAGATGGTATTGTAAAAATAAAACCTCTCGTTAAACGCTTGGCTGAATTAAATATGCCAGCGGTTGGCGTTACTGATCACGCCAATCTGTTCTCGCTGGTCAAATTTTACAAGGCTTCGCTGGGACAAGGTATAAAGCCCGTAGCCGGTGCCGATGTCTTGATTTTTAATCCAGAAGACCCTGCCACACCTTATCGCATGACCTTGCTGGTCAACAACCACACCGGTTACATCACCCTGACCGAACTGATTTCAAAAGCGTATCAGGAAGGGCAACATCAAGGTGTACCGATGCTTAGGCAAGAATGGCTGGAAGCTAATCACCATGGTTTAATTGCCTTGTCTGGCGGAATGAGCGGTGATATAGGCAAGGCCTTACTGGCAGAAAATCATGAAGAAGCCCAGCGTCTGGCAAGGCAATGGGGTGCGTTATTTGAAAACAGCTTTTATCTGGAATTAATTCGCGTTGGCAAACCCGACGAAGAGCGTTATATTGCCGCCGCTGTTGAACTGGCACTGGCAACCGATTTACCGGTCGTTGCCACCAATGATGTGCGCTTTATTTATCAAAAAGATTTTGCCGCCCACGAAGTACGGGTCTGCATTAATCAAGGCCGCGTATTGGATGATTCACGACGACCCAAAGATTACACCGACCAACAATATTTGCGCAGTACCGAAGAAATGCTGACCTTGTTTGCCGACATCCCCGAAGCACTGGCAAATACCGTAGAAATTGCCAAACGCTGTAACTTAAAACTGACTTTGGGCGAAAACTTTCTGCCTGATTTTCCGGTGCCTGAAGGCATGAATCTAGGTCAGTTTATGGCCGAAGAATCCCTGAAAGGACTGGAAGAACGGTTGCAGTATTATCCAGCCGTGGGCAAAGGCACGGATGAAGAAAACCGGCGCGTTTACTATGAGCGTCTGGATTTTGAATTAAAAATGATCACCCAAATGGGTTTCCCCGGTTATTTTATGATTGTTGCCGACTTTATCCAGTGGGCAAAAAACAATCTTATTCCCGTCGGGCCTGGGCGGGGTTCCGGTGCCGGCTCATTGGTTGCTTACGCCTTGAAGATTACCGATCTTGACCCCATTGAATTCGACCTCCTGTTTGAGCGCTTCTTAAATCCGGAACGGGTTTCCATGCCTGACTTTGACGTGGATTTTTGCATGGATAGGCGCGATGAAGTGATTGACTATGTCGCCCGTCATTATGGCCGGGATCATGTCGCGCAAATCATCACCTATGGTTCGATGGCCGCCAAAGCGGTTATCCGTGATGTCGGGCGGGTTCTGGGTTTTGCTTACGGCTTTGTCGACCGCCTGGCCAAGCTGATTCCGTTTGAAATCGGCATGACCTTAACCAAAGCCTTACAAGACAGCTCCGATCTTAAGCAGCTTTATGACACGGAAGAAGAAGTCAAAAATCTGATTGATATGGCGCTGTCGCTGGAAGGCACGGTAAGAAATGCCGGCAAACATGCGGGCGGCGTGGTGATATCACCGACCAAGCTGACCGACTTTACACCACTATATTGCGACCAAGAGGGTAACAATCTCGTTACCCAGTTTGACAAAGATGACGTAGAAGCCGTAGGGCTGGTCAAATTTGACTTTTTAGGTCTGCGCACACTGACCATTATTGATTGGGCATTACAAGACATTAATGCCAAGCATAAACACTTAGGCATGCCGCTGGTTGATATAACCACCATCCCCCGTGATGACCCTGACTCTTACAAACTGTTGACCAACGCCCAAACCACCGCCGTATTTCAGCTGGAATCACGCGGTATGAAAGAGCTGATTAAAAAGCTGAAACCCGACTGCTTTGACGATATTATCGCACTGGTAGCGCTGTTTCGTCCGGGGCCACTGGAATCGGGCATGGTGGATGATTACATTAATGTTAAACATGGTGCCAAGGCCGAATATGCCCATCCCTTGCTGGTGCCTATTTTAAAGCCGACCAACGGCGTTATTTTGTATCAGGAACAGGTGATGCAAATCGCCCGTGAATTGGCGCTTTACACGCTGGGCGGCGCGGACATGTTGCGTCGTGCCATGGGTAAAAAGAAAGCCGAAGAAATGGCGAAAGAACGCGAAAAGTTTACCACCGGCGCGGTGGCAAATCAGGTCGACGAACCCATAGCCACGTATGTTTTCGATTTAATGGAAAAATTTGCCGGCTATGGTTTTAACAAATCCCATTCGGCCGCTTATGCACTGGTCGCTTATCAAACGGCTTGGTTAAAAGCCCATTTTCCTGCCGAATTTATGGCGGCGGTGTTGTCTGCCGATATGGACAATACCGACAAGGTCGTCATATTGATAGAAGAATGTCGGCAAATGAAACTAACCATTCTTCCGCCCACCCTTAACGTATCTACCTATCGCTTTGCCGTTAATGACAAGAATCATATTGTTTATGGCTTGGGTGCCATCAAGGGTGTGGGGCAAGCCGCGATTGAAGACATGCTTAAAGAACGGGGGAAAAATGGCCCGTTTTCAGGTTTATATGATTTATGCAAACGAGTCGATTTACGAAAATTTAATCGACGGGTCTTGGACGCATTAATCCGCGCCGGTGCTTTTGATGAATTTAATGACAATAGAGCCGCTCATTTGGCCGAATTACCCACCGCGTTAAGAGCGGCCGAGCAGCACGGAAAAATGGCACAAACCGGACAAAACGACCTGTTCTCGCTGCCTGGCTCCAATTCGGAAATGGACAATAACGATACTAATACCGCCGATAATACCGATGCCTATTCTACCGTGGTTGAGCCTTGGTCAGACAATGAGCGACTGGCGGCAGAAAAACAAACCTTGGGTCTGTTTTTAACCGGACACCCCATCGACCAATATGAACCCGAATTAAAAAACTTTACCCACGGAAAAATAGGCGCTTTGCAAGTATCTCGCGGCAGCGTGGAAGCACGGATTGCAGGCCTGGTGGTAGAAATACGCACCCGTCAAACCAAACAAGGAAAAACCATGGGCTTTGCTATCTTGGATGACAAAACAGGCCGACTTGAATGCGCTGTTTTTGGTGAAGTTTATGATAAATATAAAGGGTTATTTACGCGCGATAATCTTTTAATCGCGGAAGGCTCGCTGGGTGTTGATAACTTCTCGGGTGGGTTGCGCTTAACGGTAGAAAAACTATACGACATGGATCAGGCAAGAGAAAGCTTCTCAAGAGGTCTTAAACTAACCTGGAATGCAGCAGAAGACCCACAGGAATCGACCGCTTATATTGAAAATTTAAGTGCCGTACTTGCGCCTTTTAAAGGTGGTAGCTGCCCGGTCAGCATCCACTATACCTCATCGTATGCACAAGCCACTGTTCAACTCGGTGATGAATGGCGAATACACCCAACAGATGAATTAATTTTGCGCTTAAAATCCTTATTTGGGGCAACAGCGGTAGACGTCAGATATCGGTAATGAATGCTTGAGCAGAATAAAATTAATGACTCTAAAAAATGGGTAGTTATTCACCTCCCTTTAAAAAAAGAGGAGAGCAAAGCGAGGGGGATTTATCTAATAAAATCTCCCCTAACCCCTCTTTTTCAAAGAGGGTGACTGATTATCAAGCTCCAGTTTGAAACCCCGGCTAACTTCGCCAGACCGGACGACTTGCTTAAGGAATGGGCATGAAATAATGGGCTACCCAGATAACATGCCTTGAAGGGAAAGGTATCTGTAAAATCGTCGCGCTTTAAATGGGCAGATCTATCGTGGGAGCGATGCCTACGTCACGACTAACGTTTCAAATCGCGACGTAGGCATCGCTCCCACTGGTAGCCAAATTAAGCCTTTTTGTTTGTCCTGTCTAAAGTTGGTAGCTCCAGACCGGAAGCCGGAGCTTGGGAACTAGCTTAAAAATCGATTATGCTCACGCAGAAAAGACTACTTCCATTGCTCCTGTATCAGCAATTTTAATGCTTCAAGCAAGGTATCCTGCAAACTTTTCAGCTCATCAACGCGTGCAAATGCGGCCTTTGTGTGACCCGCCGCATGAAGGTCTATTAACTCCGCTGCCAGTTTGTGTAACTGTTGGTGCAGTGGCAAGATAGCCTGTAAGTTTATCCGCTCATCAAGGTTTTGGGTATTTAGCCATTTGCCAAAGCGGCAGCTCAGGCTATTGGGTTGGGGAGCATCAAAATTAGAATGTTGTAGATAATTTTCTATGGCATTAAGCCATACACCGTGTTCGGCATTGGCAAAGAGTAACGGTAAATCATCACGGATAAAAGAAGGGCGATCAACCCAACTGGCATCAGGTTTCCAGGTAGAAGCCCAGCTTTCCAGTTCGGCAGCGGGCATGGGACAGGCAATTGCATAACCTTGCGCCAAATCGCAACCGATTTGCAGCAGCATTTCACCGTGTTGGGTTGTCTCCATGCCTTCGGCAATAACCTCAAGACTAAAAGCCGCAGCCAAAGCCAGGACACCCTCTACAATAGCCAGATCATCGGTATCATGCAACATATCGCGAATAAAGCTCTGGTCAATCTTAATCTGTTTGGCGGGTAAGCGTTTTAAATAGGTTAGCGATGAATAACCGGTGCCAAAGTCATCCAGTGAAAAATAGATACCAATCTCCCGGCAATTGTCAATTAACTCGGATACCTTGTTTAAGTCTCTCATTGCACTGGTTTCCAGAATTTCCATTTCCAGATCACCCGATTTAACAGCAGGATGCGCTGCCAGCAATGTGCGTAGGCATTCAAAGAAACCATCTTGCTGTAACTGACGCGCACCAATGTTAATACTAATCGGCAAATTTAAACCAGAGTCATGCCAGCATTCAATCTGCACCAATGCAGTATTAATAACCCATTTACCAATATCAATAGAGAGTGCGTGGTTTTCAACGAACGGCAAAAAATCTGCGGGTTCCAGCAGGCCTTTGTCTGGATGTTGCCAACGAATCAAGGCTTCAGCACCAATAATTTTACCCTGGCGCAGATTAACTTTGGGTTGATAATAAAGCACAAATTGACCTACGGCCAGCGCATTACCGATGCTTTCCAGACTCTCGTTATTAACGCGGGTAAGATTATCCAGATCAACATCAAAGATGTGGAAACGATTCTTTCCTGTTAGCTTGGCTTGATACATGGCCTGGTCGGCCTGGCGTATCAGTATATCGGCATCCACGTCTTTCGTCTGTGGATAAAAGGTAATGCCCAGACTGGCGGAGACCTGCAAAGTCAAATCGTTAAAGAGTTCCGGCATTGCTGCGGCAACCAGCAAGCGATTAAACACAGGCACACAGGCGGCAATGTCGCCAACATCAACCAGTAATACAACAAACTCATCACCACCGATGCGGGCAAGGGTATCAATCTCGCGTAGCGTTTGTTGCATATTATTCGCCACGGCAATCAGCAATTGATCACCCGCTAAATGACTATAAGTATCGTTGATGATTTTAAAACCATCAAGATCAAGAAAGATCAGCGCCAGTAATTGTTTTTTGCGTTTGCACTGAACAATAGCTTGATTTAAGCGATCAGCCAATAATATTCGATTAGGCAGATTGGTCAGTGCATCAAAATGGGCGCTATGCTCTAACTCTTGTTCATGTTCTTTAGCCATAGTAATATCGGATAGGAGCGCGACATAGTGAAGTGTTTTGCCCTGTTCATCGAACACACTACTAATGTTTTCCTTCACGGCATAAATTTTTCCATTCTTGTGACGGTTCCAAATTTCGCCATACCAGTGGCCTTTTTTGTTAAGATCATTCCAGATACTGGCATACCATTCTTTTGTTTGACGACCGGAGCTTAATATCCGAGGTTTTTTACCCAAAACTTCGTCAGCACTGTAGCCGCATATCTCAGTAAAGGCATCATTGATCTGGATGATTACCCCCTGATTATCAGTGATCATGATGCCTTCGCGGGCATGAGTAAAAACGCTGGCGGCAATTTTAAGCACTCTCTCTGACTGCTTCTGTTCGGTAATATCCTGAAAAAAAGCGGCAAACTGTCCATCGGCAGAGGGCAAACACTGAGTACTGATTTCAACATCAAAAATACTGCCATCCTTACGTCGATGTTGAGATTCAAAACGATTAATGCCCAGCGCCAGATTGTTTTCTATAGCCTTAGCTGTTTCTGGTGTTTGCAGATCAGAAATCTGCATGGCTTTTAACTCCTGCTCGTTATAAGCGCTCATCCGGCAATAGCTTTCATTAACTTCAAGCAACTGCATGTCTTTGTCCATCAACAAAAAACCATCAATAGCATTATTAAGAATTGTCCGATACTGCTCTTCTTTTTTTTGTAGCGCCGCTGTTAACTCGACTTGTGTTTGAAAAAAAACAAGTCGCTGTTGTCGCCAAAAAAATAGTATTATCGCGCAGCCACTTAATTCCAAAAGACACATAACCAGAAACATTAACCAAAAGCGTTCTTGCAGCGGCACATAGACTTCCGATTTATCTAGTTTAGCCACAATAAACGGCTACCCACGTAAGGCGGGACAGTTTAAAGTTAAGCCTTACGGCTTGTCCCTGCTTACGTGGATGGCCATTTTATGTAACGATATCCGTGTCTTGTAGGGGCAATCCCTTGCGGTTGCCCTGCTAAC
>CAIQND010000394.1 GCA_903873045.1 uncultured Methylococcaceae bacterium
ATAACCAAAATTCTGGCCGAATTCGGGCGTAGCGGCGTCCCCCTTTACGTCTTTTATCCGGCAGGTACCAGTCATTTAAAGAAGCCGATTGTGCTGCCCCAAATATTGACACCCGAAATGGTAACAAAAGCCGTTGCTCCCTCGCTGCTGGTAGAAACAGCGCTGTAACAAAATGAGGCCTATTAAATTAAGCAACTAACGAGCCATAAAAAAATAGAACACGGATTTGACTGATTAACACGAGGCAAGGCAGCCGCCAGAATACGCCTAGTTCCCACGCTCCAGCGTGGGAACGATAGGACATGGATTTGACTGATTAGCACGGGGTAAGAAACGTTTTTTCATATCAACAAAAATATTACCTATTTTTTTGACTAAAAAGAAAATCCGTTGAAATCCCTCCAATCAGTCTCATCCGTGTTCTATGATCGAAACCGGTATCTGCCGGGTAATTACAAAATTAAGCAGGTATCCATGGATTGGTTATCTCCTTATCAGGAAACGAATAAACTGACAAAGGTAGCGTCAACAGGTGAGTCGATGTGATCAAGTTCCTTTAGGAAATCGATAAAACCTGTAAGCGCTGCCCCGGTCAGTTGCCTGTTCGCCAATGAGGGATCAGTTTTGGCAGAAATACGATGGATTGGCTTTCTGCTTTTTTAATGTTTTTGGGGGTCTCGTTTTCAGTTTATAACGGGATCGTTGAATGTACGACAATTTATTAACAGTCGAATTTATGCTGCCTAGCCATCAAAAACGACTCATCACGGTTCTTGCCATCCCTTTTATAATTATTACGGAGTTTATATGTTCTTACATCGATTTTATCCAGTGGCCTTATTAAGCCTGGCGTTCGCTTTTACCTCCACAGCCGTCTTCGCCGAATCCATAATAGACAAACCGGCACCTTTATTTTCGGGAGCCGCCGCTGACGGCAGCACCATTAAATTAGCCGATTTACACGGAAAAACCGTGGTTTTGGAATGGACTAACCATGAATGCCCGTTCGTCGTAAAACACTATGAAAGCGGCAACATTCCAGCCTTACAAAAAGATGCCGTCGCCAAAGGCATTGTCTGGCTACAAGTGATTACTTCAGCACCCGGTAAAGAAGGTAATGTAACCGGCGAGATTGCCCAGAAACTAAATGCGCATCGTGGCGCAACGCCGACCAATACCGTTTTGGATAGTGATGGTTCAATCGGCAAGCTTTATGGCGCGACTAATACGCCCCAGTTTTTTATTATCGATCCGCAAGGCGTGTTGGTTTACAAAGGTGGCATAGACAGTATTCCTTCTGCTGATCAATCTGATATTGCCAAAGCCGAAAATTACATCAGTGCCGCCTTGGCCGATCTTGCCGCCGGCAAAAAAATAGCCAAAGCCAACACCAAACCGTACTGCTGTTCAGTTAAGTACGCCAGTTAAAAAGGATCATTAAAATGAAAGTTACCATTCATATTTGGGATTTGCCACATCGGCTGTTTCATTGGCTACTCGCCGTTTCCGTGGCAGCGTCTTATATCACCGCCACAATCGGCGGCGCTCTCATTGATTGGCATGGTCGACTAGGCATTTTTATTTTAGGTCTGCTGGTTTTTCGCATTTTATGGGGCTTCATGGGTTCGACACATTCCCGATTTTCGACCTTTTTCCCTACCTTTTCACGATTGACTGCCTACCTTAAAGGAAGTTGGCAAGGTATTGGCCATAATCCGTTAGGGGCACTATCGGTGATAGCGCTGCTGGGAACCGTGGCAATACAAGTGGGCACCGGCTTGTTTGCCAATGACGACATCGCTTTTGAAGGCCCCTTCTTCGACTTTGTTGACAAGTCCTTTAGCAACAAGTTGACCAGCTGGCACAGTACCACTTTCTATGTGTTACTGGCGTTTGTTGTGCTGCATATAGTCGCCATCATTTTTTACCGTTGGGTTAAAAAAACCAATTTGGTTAAACCCATGCTGACAGGAAAAAAAGAGATTCCCGTTGCCTTGGCAGAATCAATTGCGCCGCTTCCTGACCAAAGCTTTAACGCACTCCGTTTTATTTTGTCGTTGATTATTTCTTGTACGGTAGTATGGGGCGTATCCGGAGGTCTATCGCAGCTGTCTCCCGCTCAAGCCGCACAACAAACGGCACCGCCTCCCTCAAGTTTTTAACGTATTAACATTTTTATAACACTCAACAAGGAACAAAACCATGAAGAAAAAATTAACCTTGGCCATTTTGCTTGCAGCAACCGGCACAGCGGCAATCGCCGGCCCCATTGAAGAACAAATAAGATTTCGTCAGTCTGCTTATTCTTTTGCCGCTTGGAATGTTCAAAAAATCAAAAACCAGGTTGTCGATCATCCGGAAACCTATAACAAAGACACGGTCGCTGCGGCTGCCAATGCCATTGCTGCCGTTGCCAACTCTGGATTAGGCGCACTCTATGGTGAAGGGACTGATCAAGGTATAGGCTGGAAACAAACCCGCCTGAAGCCTGAATTTTTCCAGAAAAAAGCCGAAGTGACCGTCGCTGCCAATACCTTTAACGAAGCCGCAAATGAATTGGCAAAAGTAGCCGCAACCGGTGATGTCAACTTAATCAAAACCCAGTTTGGTAAAGTCGGCGAA
>CAIQND010000395.1 GCA_903873045.1 uncultured Methylococcaceae bacterium
AGCCAAAATACTGTTGATTTAAGTCATTTACATTTTAATGTCTAAAAATAACACTATAATTTTCAATGTGTTGAATTCATGTATTTTTTGATAACTACATGAATTTGATAGTAATAGGGCTTAGCTTGATGCGTATGGGTTGCAAACCCCGACCGGCATCGTGAAAATCTAAAGTTGCTTTATCCCGCCTAAATAGTCACCTGGTATTTATGGCTTGTTAGCTTCCCGAATTGTAATTTCAAGCAGGGCATGACGTTTTTTTGCGTCTAAAATCAGGGAGTCGGTATCCTCCTGGCTGATCTCAAAACAGGTCTTGATGGTTTCGCGGATTTGCATACCCTCTTGCAGGAGTTCTTCTGGCATCAGTTGCTCAAATTGTTTATGATATTTTCCGGTCAGCAACTCATCAATAGAGGCGCCTTGCAGTAATTGTCCATTGCGGTCAATCCAGCCCATATCAAGCAATTGGGTGATAAAAGACGGCACTTGTTGGCTTTTCCAAAACCCTTTAAAGGAATTCGTCACTTTGGACGTGAACCGTCGCATGATTTCTTTGGTAATGAGTTGGCTAATTAATTTATCAAAGTCTTTGCTCAATTTTTGATACTCAATTAAATCATTCCGCCCTTGTTGTACCCGTTCAAGCACTTCGCCGGGAATAATGTTAATTGAAATATCCATCATATTTTCCTCTTTATCATTGATTGAGCATTGTATTTTCATGCTGAGTCCCTTTATTTCACGGATCAGTTTGTGCCTTTCTTCCGGAGAACTATTTGCCGTCAACCGTTCACTGTTCTTTTCCATGTCCAATAGGGTATTCACCAGATTGGAACCCATTTGTGGAAAAAAAAGATTTGCAAAGCGATAAAGAGCCAGTAACTTTTCGGTAGAAATATTTTCCGCGTTAAGGTAAATAGGTGAAAACAGGATGGGGTTTGCGTATAACAACGATGATTTGCGATGCATATTATTCCACTTTAGGCGTTATAAATAGTTCCAATACTGCGAAATGGAAGACGATAAATAACATAAGAAACCAGGAAATCCTTTTCGAGCATTTTATCCAAACGGTGCATGACACCCATAAAAACTATGGGCAATTCGTCTTTTTTAAGGGTGTCGGTAATGCGGTTTAAGATGAATTGATCCCTCAAGGCAATGAGTTCACGGCTTTTAGTCTGGTATTCCGCATTCTTGGCTTTCTGATTTGTACCAGAACTTTTCATCAGCAATTTATTAAGCAGATCGTATTCCTGTATGAGTAAATCCATGTCTTCTGTGCCCTCAAGTGTCGCGCCCTTGTTTATTAAGTCCAAAATAAACGAGAAATTGGGGCTGCCACTCTCGGCAAGTCGCTTAGCCAAGGTCAGTTCATTACCGCACACCGGTGCACCATCCTGATAAATGCGCGTCTGCTTCCAGGGTAGGTTGAGCCCTTCTATTTTGGCCGCAATTCCCGCCCACATTTCATCAATGGCTGATAACTCTTCAGCAATTTTTTGATTCTTTGGCAAGCTTGACGCTTTGTGTTTCGCATCTTCCTGTGCATGCAGGATAGGCACATAGATAAGTCTTTTGAGATCTTCCATTTTTTTCAGCTCCTTTATTTAGAGATCAAGCGCCTTGCCGATAACGTTTACCAACTGTTTGTTTTCAAAAGGTTTGCTTAAGTATTCGCTGACATTAAGGTCGACCGCATCCCTGATGGTATCGGGACAGCCATAGCCGGTCTGGATGACAACAATGACTTGGTCATCGGTTTTACGGATATGTTGCAACGTTTCAATACCATCCATTTCAGGCATCCGCAGGTCAAGAACAATTAAATCCGGATTCTCCTGCTCATTAAGCAAAATGCCATCGGCACCATTGCTGGCGCAAAAGATCTGATAGCCTTCTCGTTCCAGTATTTCTTTAATCAGATCCAACAGATCAGGCTCATCATCAATCAGGAGTATTTTCCGCTTCGTCACCGTTTTTTTCATTTTTTAGCCCTCCAATCCGTTAATAGCCTGAGTTTTCCTATTGCTGTGCGGCAGTAGAATAATAAATTTTGCGCCTTGCCCCTCGCCTGCGCTTTCAGCCCACAGCTTGCCGCCGTGTGTCTCAATAATACCTTGGCTGGTGATCAGACCCAGTCCGGTGCCTTTGTCTTGTTGCCATCCGGAGTTGAATGGCTGAAATATTTTTTCTAAGCACGATTTGCTGATACCGATGCCGGTGTCATGAATTTCGATGCGGATTTGGCTTTCATTTTCAAAGGCGACCGTGATGGTCAGCTTGCCTGTTTGGGTCATTGCCTGCCGTGCATTGCGG
>CAIQND010000396.1 GCA_903873045.1 uncultured Methylococcaceae bacterium
AACCATGTATATCGATAAAAATGAATTACGCGTGGTGATTGGTCCTAATGGTGCCGGCAAGACAACCGTATTGGATTTAATTTGTGGAAAAACAAAATCAACCTCGGGAACGATCAAGTTTAAAAATAAAGAACTGACCAAACTATCCGAGCATGAGATTGTGCGTGCCGGTGTTGGCAGAAAATTCCAGACACCGTCAATTTATGAAAATCTGACGGTTTATCAAAATCTTGAGGTGTCCTATCCGGTAGGGCGAACCGTTTGGGGCAGTTTAACTTTCAAGCGCACGGCTGCCCTGCAAGAACAGGTTTACAAAATTGCCGCCGAAGTCTTGCTGACAGAGCACCTACAAATGGAAGCCGCCCTGCTTAGTCACGGTCAGAAACAATGGTTGGAGATTGGCATGCTCTTGATGCAAGATCCGGAGCTATTAATGTTGGATGAGCCGGTAGCCGGAATGAGTGCCAAAGAGCGTGACCAAACTGCCGAATTACTCAACCGGATTTGTAAAAATCGCTCTGTGCTGGTGATTGAACATGATATGGAGTTTGTGAAAAAAATTGCCCATAAAGTGACGGTACTTCATCAAGGAAAAATTTTGGCCGAAGGGTCTATGGAAAAAGTTCAAGCGGATGAAAAAGTGATAGAAGTTTATTTGGGGCATTAGCTAGGGGTTGGTCACAAGATAAAACCGGTTTATCCATCAAGAGGAATTTGATCATGTTTGAAGTTGCAGATTTACAAGTGAGTTATGGGCAAAGCCAAGTGATTCACGGTTTAAGTTTTAAGGCAGAAAAAAACGAAACGCTTGCCATCATGGGTCGAAACGGCATGGGAAAAACAACATTGTTTAAATCCCTGATGGGTATATTGCCAAGCAAAGCGGCCAAAGCGGTGGTCGATGGCGAAAATCTAAACGGTATGGAAACCTATCAACGTGTCGCCAAAGGACTGGCTTACGTGCCGCAAGGACGGATGATTTTTCCAACGATGACCGTGCAGGAAAATATTGAAACAGGCCTGGAAAAATCTAAAACAAGGGAAATACCGGCAGATATCTATGCCTTGTTTCCGGTGTTGTATGATATGCGCCATCGTAAAGGCGGCAATCTGTCCGGTGGTCAACAGCAACAGTTAGCGATTGCGCGTGCTTTGGTGACCAACCCTAAAGTGTTGCTGTTGGATGAACCCACTGAAGGCATACAGCCCTCTATCATTAAAGATATTGCCAAGGTTTTGAATGAGATAAGAAAAATGCGCGAGATTACGATTATAGTCTCTGAACAGGTACTTAGTTTTACCATGGAAATTGCAGACCGGATTATCGTAATGGATAAAGGCACGTTTATCCACGAAGATAAACGGGGTGAAGTGGATGCCGCCAAGATTAAAGGTTATTTATCGGTTTGATCGGGATGTCGGAGCCAGAATGACATGACTTTACCGTCTACCCAGTAGATGCAGGTTTCGATCATGGAACACGGATGACACTGATCTATACGGATTTCAACGGATTTTATTTTTAGTTGAAGTACGTTAAGCATAGGTAATATTTTCATGAGATTAAAACTTCTATTATTCGTGTTTATCAGTCGTAGGCCGGAATAAGGCTTTTCGAGCGCAAGCGAGAATAAGCGTTTCCGTCACTCTGTACGATGAGTTGCCGGAAACGCCACCACGCGCTCCGCCCTTCGACACGCTCAGGACAAGCTTGGGTGGCCTTATTCCGGCCTACGCTTATTGCTTGTTATAGCTATAGAGTGGCTTAGAAGTAAAGCAACATAAAGCGCCCTCTCCCTCAGGGAGAGGGCTGGGGTGAGGGTGGTCGAATGTCGCTTTACTTCTACATGACTCTATATCTTGCCAGAATCAAGAATTAAAAACTTCTATTATCCGTGATCATCTGTCAAATCCGTGTCATCTGTGTTCTATTCCAAGCGCCAACCGGATAGCGCTAAGGTGCGGTCTTTTTTCCTCCCAAAACCCCTTTTATTAGATAACGCCCTTGGGTCAATTAAACTGTTGCGTTGCTTAATTTTGGTTAAAAAATGTCCGCTCAAGTCTGGCTCTATTAATGATTCGGATCGCCTCTTTTCAAGGTAATACCCGTTAATAAAATCCGCTTTTCTTGCCATACGTCAAATGACTGATAGTCATCTGACGGATTGTGCCATCTGGCTGGAAATTGAATAATTAGCTTCGCCAGTTTTGGCGGCATCGCTCTCGGGCGCTTGCATTCACATTTGAGCTTATGAACAAGGGGATTTTAAATGAAAAGTTATATTAAACATGCGGTAGGTGGCCTAAATACACGTCTGCTCTGCACTGCGGTAGTAACTGCGCTGGCTGCTGGTCATGCGTCCTCTTCTTATGCAGGAGCAACTTTCAAAATTGATGATACCAAATGGATTAGTCTTGGCTTGGGACTTCGTAGTAGCTTCCAGACAACTGAAGGTGCAGCGGGTTCCAACAGTAACAAATGGAGTAACGACTTTAATCTGGACAATACGCGTTTATACGTTAATGGTCAAATTCACAAGTATTTAAAGGTGGAGTTTAACACGGACTGCCAAACCTGTAGCAATGGTGGAGAACTTCGGGTACTGGATGCAATCGGCAAGATTGAATATAACTCCATGGTTAACCTGTGGGTGGGTCGAATGCTGGTTCCGGGTGAGCGCCGCGAGATGAACGGCCCGTTCTATAGCGGTATTTACCAAACTTTTGGAGCAGGTACGCCGTTTGAGCCGGCCGATTACAATTTAACGATTCAAAATAACGGCACTTCGGCGGGGTCTTTTGGTCGTGATGATGGTGCCACTATTTGGGGTTCCGCCTTTAGTGACCGCTTGCAATATGCGTTCGGCTTCTTTCGTGGTTTGAGAGGCGGTGCCAATGTTGATGACAATATTTTGTACGCCCAGAAAGTGTCCTACAATTTTTGGCAACCTGAGAAAAACCCCGGCTATTACACCTCGGGTACTTACTACGGTAAAGGTGGCGATATTTTGACCGTTTCGGGTAATAATCAGTATCAAAGCCAAGGCGCGGGTGTTGCTGCAAATCCGGGTAACTTTCGCGGCACCGGTGTCGATGTGTTGATGGAAAAAATATTGCCGAATAATGCAGTGCTTACCTTGGAAGGCGATTATAAAAACTACGGTATTTCAGGTGGTTATAGTCAAGCGGTTCGAGATAGTTGCCCTCCTGGCGGTTTATTCTCACCCTCTTGTGGTTTTGCAATGTTTCAAGGCCAAGCTTATGACGTGAGCGGTATGTACCTGTTCCCACAAAAAGTGGGTATTGGTTTAATTCAACCTTATCTTCGTTATGTGAACATTAACCCTAATGGTGGAAGCACCAGTCGTAATTCTTACCAAACGGGTATCAACTATGTAATCGATGGGCACAACGCCGTCGTATCTTTAAATTATATGTATGGCGATATGGCCACTAAAGGTCTCGTCGATTATAGATCAAATGTTACAGGCAATAGCGTAAGCTCGCTTATGCTTGGCTTTCAATGGCAAATCTAAACTTCCTTAACACTTCAGGATAACGACTATGAACAGATTATCTCCAAAACTACGCCAACTCGGCATTGCCGGCACGTTGGCACTATTGACCTTCGTAACCGCTACGGTTAAAGCCGAAGACACTATCAAAGTGGGCGTGTTGCATTCTTTGTCCGGCACCATGGCGATCAGTGAAACCACACTGAAAGATACCATGCTGATGTTGATTGACGAACAAAACAAAAAAGGCGGTTTACTAGGTAAAAAACTGGAAGCTGTGGTGGTTGATCCCGCGTCCAACTGGCCGCTTTTTGCAGAAAAAGCGCGTGAACTGCTGACCAAAGACAAAGTTGCCGCCATTTTTGGTTGCTGGACATCGGTATCGCGTAAATCAGTGTTGCCGGTTATTGAAGAGTTGAACGGTTTGCTGTTTTATCCAGTTCAGTATGAAGGCGAAGAATCTTCCAAAAACGTCTTTTATACCGGTGCTGCGCCTAATCAACAGGCGATTCCTGCGGTTGATTATTTGATGAATGATCTAAAAGTAAAGCGTTGGGTGTTGGCTGGAACCGATTACGTATACCCACGTACCACCAACAAAATTTTGGAAGCGTATCTTAAATCCAAAGGCGTAGCCAAAAAAGACATCATGATTAACTACACGCCGTTCGGACATTCGGATTGGCAAAGTATTGTTGCGGACGTCAAAAAATTCGGCTCAACCGGTAAAAAAACAGCCGTTGTTTCAACCATTAACGGTGATGCCAACATTCCGTTCTACAAAGAGCTGGGTAATCAGGGTATTTCTGCTGAAAAAATCCCTGTTATTGCTTTTTCGGTCGGTGAAGAAGAGTTGTCAGGCATGGATACCAAACCCTTGGTCGGTCATTTGGCGGCATGGAATTATTTCATGAGCATTGACAGCACCAAAAATGCCGCATTTATTAAACAATGGCAAGAATATACCAAAAATCCAAAACGGGTAAGCAACGACCCTATGGAAGCGCATTACATCGGTTTCAATATGTGGGTTAAAGCGGTTGAAAAAGCCGGAACTACTGATCCTGCTGCCGTCCAAAAAGCGATTATCGGTGTGGAATTTCCAAACCTCACCGGTGGCTCTTCCAAAATGTTGGTTAACCATCACATCAGCAAACCGGTGTTAATCGGCGAAATTCAGGATGACGGTCAATTAATGACGGTTTGGCAAACCAACAAACTGGTCGATGGCGATGCCTGGTCAGATTTCTTGCCGGAAAGTAAACCTATTATTGCAGATTGGACACCGCCTATTAGTTGCGGTAATTACAACACCAAGACCAAAAAATGTTCAGGTCAAACTTATTAACAACGCAGTCAGGCAGGGTTTATAAGACGTTATGACTAGCGTTTATAGCGCCCTATAAACTACCCGAAACACTAAGAAAAGGCGGGTTGGGTTTAACCAACCTGCCACTCTGGAGATAACATGAAAGCGAATTCAATCAAGGGATACTGTCGGCTGGCGGCTTTTTTAATGCTGCTGTTTTCGCTAGCCAGTCATGGCGATCAGGAAGTATCAACGCAACAACCCCTGCTGGATGCCTTAAACAATCTTAAGCAGGGCTCAATGTCGGAACGCGAACAGGCAATAACACAGCTTGCCGGTATTGGCCAGTCAAGTTTGGGCATCTTGCAGGCCTTGCTTGATGGCAAGTTATTTACGCTCAAGTCCGATGCCAAGTTGGTGGTCGGCATCGATAATAATCAGGGCTATGATATTAGCGACGCAGTCAGCGGCACCACTTTAGGCACCGTTGAACGCGCAGACATTAATAAAATTAATTTAACGAACAAACTCAGGGTTTCGCTCAGAAAAATCATTGGCGAGCTGGAGTTGAGCGCCGATGATCCACTGATCCGGTTGGCCGCTGTCAAGGCCATGGGCAATGAAGACGATGACGCGGTGCTGGCGTTATTGCAGGCCAGGGCTGGCATCGAAAAAGAGGCAACCGTACTTAAAGCCATTAATGTCGTGTTTCTGTTAAAGGAGATGAACAGCAGCGATAAAGCGGTGAGAATTAAGGCGATTGAAGCGCTAAAAGAACAAAATAATCTCGATGTGGTTAACCGTTTGAATGTGATGGTTGAAAAAGACGAGGGTGGCAATTATCTGGAAACGGATGTCGAGGTAAGAAATATTGCTAAAGCGGCATTGATTAAAATTAATAGCCGCTTGCAGCTGTACAGCACAATAGAAACCGTATTTTTTGGCTTGAGTTTGGGCGCTGTGTTGGTCTTGGCGGCCATAGGTTTGGCGATTACCTTTGGCGTTATGGGCGTTATCAATATGGCGCATGGCGAACTGATGATGCTGGGCGCTTATACCACTTATGTCATGCAGCAGTTGATGCCCAATCATTTGGGAATATCGGTGCTGCTATCGATTCCGGCTGCGTTTATGATTTCCGCACTGGTTGGCATCGCGATTGAGCGTGGCATTATTCGCTTTCTTTATGGCAGACCTTTGGAAACGCTACTGGCAACTTTTGGTGTCAGTTTGATACTTCAGCAAAGTGTGCGCTCTATTTTTTCCCCGTTAAACCGAAGTGTGGCAACGCCTGAGTGGATGAGCGGTTCGTGGCAGATTAATGATTTTTTATCGTTGACCTGGAATCGGTTTTATATTTTGGTGTTCTGCCTGATGGTGTTTGTGTTGTTACTGCAAATTCTCAAACGTACCCGTTTGGGACTGGAAGTACGGGCGGTTGCGCAAAATCGTAATATGGCCAGAGCCATGGGTATTCCCACTGCCAAAGTCGATGCGCTGACCTTTGGTTTAGGCTCGGGCATTGCCGGAGTGGCTGGCGTTGCATTAAGCCAGATTACCAATGTCGGGCCCAATCTGGGTCAAGCTTATATTGTCGATTCATTTATGGTGGTTGTGTTCGGCGGCGTAGGTAATTTGTGGGGCACGCTGGTGGCCGGTTTCGTACTGGGTATTGCCAACAAGTTTCTGGAGCCGTTTGCTGGCGCAGTATTGGCAAAAATTTTAGTGTTGGTTTTTATCATTTTATTTATCCAGAAACGTCCTCGCGGCTTATTTCCGCAAAAGGGCAGGGCAGCGGATTCGTAGGCTATCAACTTTAGATGGGATAAGCAGAAAGGTTCAACCTTCAATACGGTTAACTTAATGATAAAGCACAAGAAGAAACCGTTCAGCGAACGATTTAAACCTTAAACTGTCCCGACTTAAGTAGGTAGCGGATTCGTAGATGGATTTAGAAATTTTATAACTTTAAAGTGGATTTGATATGAAATTAACAGGATTAGGCCAGGATAAAACCGCTACAGCAGTGTTGGCCGCACTGGCGGCGGTGACATTCATTATTCCGTTTTGCAATCTGGTATTACCTGCGGATTCGCCCATGCACTTTTCAGCCTACACCGTCTCGTTGCTGGGCAAGTACTTGACGTTTGCCTTGCTGGGTTTGTCGCTGGATTTGGTGTGGGGTTATTGCGGTATTCTGGCGCTGGGGCATGGGGCTTTTTTCGCACTGGGCGGTTATGCCATGGGCATGTATTTGATGCGCCAAATTGGTACACGCGGCGTTTACGGTGACCCCTTATTGCCGGATTTTATGGTGTTTTTAAACTGGAAAGAACTGCCGTGGTATTGGCTGGGCTTTGATCACTTCTGGTTTTCCATGTTAATGGTGGTTTTGGTTCCCGGTGCCTTGGCTTTTGTTTTTGGCTGGCTGGCGTTTCGCTCAAGAGTGACGGGCGTGTATTTATCAATTATCACCCAGGCTTTGACTTATGCGCTGTTACTGGCTTTTTTTCGCAATGAAATGGGCTTTGGCGGCAATAACGGCTTAACCGATTTTAAAGAGCTGCTGGGTTTTAATATTCAGTCCGAAGCCGTGCGGGCCGTGTTGTTGATGATGTCCGGCATTACCTTGATGACGGCCTTTCTGGTGTGTCGCTGGCTGGTGAACACCAAGCTGGGGCGAGTCGTGACGGCCATTCGCGATCAGGAATCGCGGGTGCGTTTTCTGGGTTACCGGGTTGAAATGTTTAAACTATGGATATTTGTGTTTGCCGCGATGCTGGCCGGTGTGGCCGGTGCCTTGTATGTACCGCAGGTTGGCATTATTAATCCCAGTGAATTTTCCCCCCTCAATTCCCTGGAAATCGTTATCTGGGTTGCCATGGGTGGACGCGGCACTTTGTATGGTGCGATTATTGGTGCGGTGTTGGTCAATTACAGCAAAACAGTATTAACCGGGTTAATGCCGGAAATTTGGCTGTTTTCGCTGGGAGCCGTGTTTGTCATTGTCACGGTGCTATTACCGGATGGCATCGTGGGCTTGTTGAAGCATCGTTTACAGGAGCAACACTCATGACTTCGTTTGCTGAAAACAGCGTCGGTGAAGATGAAAAAAGCGGCTCGGGAATCCTGGCTGTAGAAGGTCAGCTCGACACACGTCACGGGCCGATATTATATCTTGAAGATGTTAGCGTCAGTTTTGACGGCTTTAAGGCACTCAACAATCTCTCGCTTTATATTGATGCCGGTGAGTTGCGTTGTTTGATTGGCCCTAACGGTGCCGGTAAAACTACACTGATGGATGTGATAACCGGCAAAACACGCCCCGATACCGGCTCGGTTTTTTTTGGTCAAACCATTGATTTATTGAAAATGGATGAACCGGCCATTGCCCAGGCGGGTATTTGCCGTAAATTTCAAAAACCCAGCGTGTTCGATGCCTTAACGGTTTTTGAAAATCTGGAGTTGGCCTTAAAAGCCGATAAACGTACCTGGCCTACGTTGTTTAACCGTTTAAACGGGGAACAACGTGATCGAATCAACCAGATTATCGAAACGATAGGTTTGGGAACCCATCATCAGTTACGCGCCGGTATTTTGTCGCACGGTCAAAAACAATGGCTGGAAATCGGTATGTTGTTGATGCAAGAGCCTAAAGTCATGCTGGTTGATGAGCCGATAGCGGGCATGACCCATCAGGAGATTGAACGGACGGCAGAGTTGCTGTTGTCGTTGCAAGGTCAGCGTTCGATCGTGGTGGTTGAGCATGACATGGAGTTTGTGCGCTCCATTGCCAGCAAGGTTACCGTGCTGCATGAAGGATCGGTGCTTACCGAAGGCACGATGGATGAAGTACAAAACGACCCACGGGTTATTCAAGTCTATTTGGGGGGCTGATGCTTAAAATTAACGGATTACAGCAATATTACGGTGAAAGCCATACCTTATGGGATTTACAGCTGGATGTTCCGAAAGGCGCTTGCGTCTGTCTGATGGGACGTAACGGCGTTGGTAAAACCACCCTGTTAAAAGCCATTATGGGACTGGTTCCGGTAAGAGGCGGCACGCTGGAGATGGACGGTCAGTCGCTGGTCAATGCAAAAGCTGAAAATCGTGCCGAACTGGGCATAGGTTATGTGCCGCAGGGGCGGGAAATTTTTCCGTTGCTGACGGTGGAAGAAAATCTTAAAACCGGATTGCGGGCGGCGCGGAAACACGGCATCAAAAAGATCCCTGATCAAATATTTGACATCTTTCCGGTATTAAAGCAAATGCTTAACCGGCGGGGTGGCGATTTGTCCGGCGGTCAGCAGCAGCAATTGGCTATCGGTCGGGCGCTGGTGTTAAACCCGCGCTTATTGATTTTGGACGAACCGACTGAAGGCATTCAGCCGAATATCGTCAGTGAAATCGGTGACGTGATTATTCGTCTCAACCGTTCACGCGGCACCCCCATAACCCTGCCAAAAAACAATCCCCATGATTTGGGCGAGGTGCATGAAGCGATTAACAAAATCCATCAGCAGTTAGGCGTAACTGTGTTACTGGTAGAGCAAAAGCTGCCCTTTGCCCGCAAGGTCGCTGATCGTTTTTGTATCATGGACAGGGGGCGCAATGTCGCCGTTGGCGATATGGATCAATTGGCCGAGGACATGGTTAAGCGGTATTTGACGGTTTGATGGTAAAGTACAAATCGTAATACTCGTTTTCGTTAGTCGCGATGTCATTAGGTTAGGTGATTTCTGAGAAAGAACTTACCCATTAGACGAATCCAATCGTTTGCTTGATTGGGAAAATCCTACTTTTAATGGGTAAAATATTCTCCGGAAATCACCTTAAACTATGAACAATGAATAGCCTATTAACCACACATGAGCAGCAATATA
>CAIQND010000397.1 GCA_903873045.1 uncultured Methylococcaceae bacterium
CTGTTCATTAAAGCCCTCATTTTCGATTTTCCAACGTAATCGCCCGCCACGGCTAAGAATGATGGCATTGCTTGCATCAATCGGCAAATCGGTCAAATGCACAAAACGGCTTGTCTTCCAGCAATTCTCATTATGACAATACCAATAAAATCAAACAGATAAAACTAATATTTTTGAGGCTTTGTCTTTTTTTTCCGCAGACATTGCTGATGAGGATGGAAAAAGCAAATTTAGAGCAGGTTTATGACCGGATTTTAAATTTCATAAAATATAAAATCTTAATCACAAGCCAATCTCATCAACGTTAGAGGCTTATTATTGTTTTAACAATTTGATTTTATATACTTTACCATAATGAGAATTGCTAGGATAACATCATGGCCTTGCAGTGAGCCCAACAAATCACGTAACTGAGTAAGCGGAAAATGACAATCGGATAACAAAAATACCAGTGAACGTTTACCTGGCATCATGGCAGTGGCGTTTTTAAGACCGTTTGAGCTACCGGCATAACGATGATTTTTAAGTCGCTTTACCAACTCATCGACTCGTCCTGATTGTTGACAGGCGGACAATAACCAACGCTTGTCAATACCGTCAGCACAACCGATAAAGCCGAATTTATCGCCATAACTCAATACCGAATTGGCCGCTGTCATTAAAAACTGAATCAGGGTTTGTTGCTTATCGCCATAACCCATGGATGCCGACATATCGGCAAGCACATAGACATTAACCGAACTTTGTTGTTGGTAAACGCGTACCCGATAACCGCCAAACGGATCCAGTACACTGGCACGCAAATCCAGACGCCTGGGATCCGGGCTAGCGATAAGCGGTTCATGACGCTTAAACAAGTGCCCTGCTCCAACCATTTGCCCTGGATGTGCGCCCGGATAAACAGCACTTGCTTGCCAAGGCAAGCGATAAAATAGCGTTTCAGTCATGGGTTATTTTTTTACGACGTGATGTTGCCGACCAGCCAAGGTCGTGTGTAAGTTGTACTACTCTGCATTTAAGGAGCCGCGACCTGGTTTAAAATACCCGTTATTAATTCAGGCAACAACTGCTCTTTTCTATAAGCATATAGCGGATTTAAGAACAGCCGATGGGTCATGCAAACTGAAAAAACGTCTTGTAAATCTTCCGGCAAGACATGGTTTCTATGCTCCAGCCAGGCACGGGTTTTGGCAGCGCGAATTAAATAACTCATGCCACGGGGACTTGCCCCCGCCATTAATAATTGCGGCATTTCAACATCGCTTAATTGCACACCATAGCACTGTGGCTGCTGGGTCGCTTTCCATAAAATCAGCGCGTAGGCCTGGAGTTTGGGACTGGTCTGTATGTGTTGCTGTAGCGTTTGCGCCAAGTCATTAAGCTGGTAGTAAAACCTGTTATTAGACATATTGCCGATAAGTTGATCGGTATCATGAAAGCGCGGGTTAAACATCAACTCGTCCAGCACCGCATCCGAGCGGGGCATATCAATATTAATTTCCATCATAAATCGGTCTTTGGCAGCAGCGGGCAGCTCAAAAGTCTCTTCCCTTTCAACGCGGTTGCGATCGGCAAAGACCTGAATATGTGGTAGAGCATAGTCACGGTTGAAAGCGTTAATGCTGCGTTCTGCCATGGCTCTTAATAACAAGGCATGAACTTGTGGACGCGCACGATTGATTTCGTTAAAAAAAAAGGTGGCAAGGCTGTCGCCGTACTTCAGCAACGGCCCGGGATCGACACAAGGGCGACCGTCACTATTTAAATAGGCATAATAAATTAAATCAGCCGGCATTAAATCAATAGTCCCTTCTATCCGTTGATAGTCACCACCCAAGCCTTGTGCAACGGCTCTTAAAAGCGTAGTTTTACCTACCCCGACATTCCCTTCCAGCAACACATGACCCCTGGCAAAAACCGCCAGAATGATATTTCTGACAGCCGGTTGCAAGCCAATAACGACTTGATTGATTTGTTGTTCAAACTGTAACGCTTTGTCACGCCAGTCGATAAGTTGTGTCTCTGTGCTCATTGGCTTTATAAAAAACGTAGGTATTTTTCAAGTGTGAAGGAGTCAGGAGGTATCCAGAGAAGTTTTGTTCTTTCGCAGTAATTGCACCTTTGCGTCATAGCTTACTTTGCGAACTGAGGCACACGCAGCAAGCCATAAACAGGTAGAACAAAACTTGTCTCGATAACTATTGGCGATCTTCCCGATTGCGTTCGCACGGAACCTGTGAGAACGCCAAAAGAAAAAAGGACATAAGATACAACCGGCTTACAGGGGGATGCAGGTCGAAATAAAAAATGTATTTATGCCCAAAAAATCACTATTCTATATCGTCGACATCAAAAACAAAGGTACCCGTCTTGGCTAAATTTTCTTGACGTTTTTTATTGCGTGCTTCCATTTCTACAACCGATTGCGCCTGCTTGTTAAGCTCGTTAACATCATGTTTCGGATCATACTTGCTGCCCGCCACTTTTTCCGGATAACCCGGCTTGGGTTCCCAGCAAACACCGGGTTCACTGCAATTTTGGCCATCATAAGCATTTGCCGACAAGGACATTACTGCCAATATTGCACCTGCATTAACTAAAGTCATTTTCTTCATGTGTTATCCTCGCTATTATTTTAACCACTTGGCTTTTTTAGGATCGCCTTTGTAGATATCCCGAATCCAGGACATAATCAAAAGCATCTCATCAGTTGATAAACTGACATATTGCGGCCCCATCATACCGTTGGCACCACCAAACAGGACTTCAAACAAACCCTGATCTTTGGCATTAGCCGGATATGTCCAGTAATCATCGGCAAGTCCCGGCCCCAATTTACCTTCCGCTTCGTGGCCATGACAGCCGGAGCAGGCCGGCATAAAGAGGTCATGACCTTTTTGTATGGCTTCTTTATCACCGTTATAAGGATTTTTACCGGTCTCCTTAAACTTGTTGAAAACCTCTTGATTGCCACCCGACTTGGCAACGCTCATATCCAGAAGCTCACCGGTAATAACGTTACGAAAAGTTATTTCCGCAACAGCCACCGAACTGAGTAAAGCAAGACTGATAGCCGACATGGCCACTAATTTTCTTCTCTTCATTTTAAGACCTATCCCTTTCATGATTTATCAGAGGCATCGGGCTCAGAAACCAATGGAATGCCTTCTTTTTCCAACAATTCTGTTATTTCACTTTGATTGTCTGCAATCACCTTGTTCAACCGGGCCAGCAATGTTGGATCGTTTTTGCGAACGCCCATGGATGAACTGTAATGAGAGCCGACTTTTTGTCCGTCCGCACGCACATTGTCATCAGGAATGACGGTCATCACCAACGGTGTTGTCGAGGCTTTAACATAACGTGCGGCAGAGGGTCCCCAAAGAGCGGCAACCTCGGCATGACCTGAAGAAACCTCGGAAACCAATTTTGAAGGCTCGTATTTAATGTACTCATTGCGCCTGGATTTAAAACCCACCAGTTCATGAGAATAATTGAACATATCGTTATAACGGCCGATAGCTCGCAGCATCACTTCTGCCGGTGTTTCGGGTACAAAGGCAATGCGTTTTGCCTTGCGTAATGCATCGCTATCCCAATTTTTTAAATCCAGGTTATCGGTTTCACGCGAGATAAAGACATAGCCAGAGCGGTAATAAGCCTGGGTAGTCAATAACCTGGGATCACCTTTGTCCACCCCTATTGCTAGATCACACAGGCCTTTATCCAAGGTATCCCTTATGTAGTAACGCGGATCGCTCCAAGTAACGTAGACGATTTTTCTGCCCAAAGCAGA
This sequence comes from uncultured Methylococcaceae bacterium, assembly GCA_903873045.1. Taxonomy (GTDB): domain Bacteria; phylum Pseudomonadota; class Gammaproteobacteria; order Methylococcales; family Methylomonadaceae; genus Methylobacter_C. The sequence continues at coordinate 3,797 of CAIQND010000397.1, forward strand.
ACCAACCAACTCCGCCAATTTATTCTCAAAGCCTTCACCCGCCTTATTGGAGTAAGGCATTTCATTTTCTGCCGCGCAAACTTTTAGCGGCTTGCTTACTTCCGCATAGGCTTGGGTTGCTGCCAAACTGGCTCCCAAACACAACGCTTTTATTAAAAACTTGATTGTGTGCATAGTTATTCTCATCGGTAACAGATTAAAAACGTAATGGCGGTGCCGGTACGAATAACATCGTACCGGGACTGAATTTTTAATAGCCCAATGCAAAAACCATAACACCCCCCCCCTTGTTGCGTGTAATGAGCCAGCTCTTTAAACGCACCAACGGCACCCAAACCGGCGGTAGGATCCTGCAAGTCAAAGACTAAACCCACACCAGGCCAGCCACCGACGCCGTAGTAAATCGCTACATATTGCTTGCCTTTATGTCCAAAAGTAATCGGATGACCAATTACGCCGGAAGGCAGTTTAAATTTCCATAATTCTTTGCCGTTCCGGGAATCCAACGCCTTTATGTGACCATCCAAAGTACCGTAGAAAACCAGATCACCAGCAGTCGCTGTGGTCCCCCCCCAGACGGCAAATTTTTCCTTGATTTCCCATTCAAATTTACCGGTCACTGAATTCATTGCTTTAACTTGCCCCAAAGTACCTTTAGGCCCCGGATACATGTTTAGCGTCGCTCCCACAAAGAATTGGCCGGCACGATAAGGCAACATGAACGGTTCCCAGTCCATACAAATATGGTTGGTACCCATAAAGAACAACTTTTTATCAGGATCATAAGATTCTATGCCTTGATTGTGATAACCCATTGCCGACGGACAAATGCCCTTGGCTTCATGATCCATGTGCGTAGAAAACTCGGGATCACGAATCGGCAAGCCGGTTTTTAAATCGACTTTTTTTACCCAATTGACGGTATCGTCAATTTTAAAGGCGTTAACCAAATCCCCGTTTTCACGATTAAGGGTATAAACCAGACCATTACGATCGGGATGGGTCAGTAGCTTGGTCATCTTGCCGTCAACCAACTGTTCTGATAAGCCCATGTAGTTAACACCTGCATAATCCCATTCGTCATGCGGCGTTTTTTGATAACCAAATTTTGCTTCGCCGGTATTAACATCACGCCCCCAAATAGTCATGGTCCATTTGTTGTCGCCAGGACGCATGGTTTCGTTCCAAGGTGCCGGGTTACCTGAACCGTAATAGAGCATGTCCAAATCAGGATCGAAAGCATACCAACCCCAGTTAGTACCACCGCCTATTTTCCAGGCATCACCTTCCCAGGTTTTAAGACCCAAACCGAATTGCCCATAATGGGGATTGTGACTGTTAAAATCTTTTGCCAACTTGATGTCTGCATCGGGGCCTGTGGCGTAAACCCGCCAGGCTTGCTTGCCATCTTTAATGTTATAGGCCGTAGCATAACCTCTTACGCCTAACTCAGCACCTGAGCTGCCGACTATTACCATGTCTTTGGCAACAAACGGCGCGATAGTCAGCGTAGAACCCATAGCGATATCTGAATTCTCCATTTTCCACAACAACTCACCCGTCTTGGCATTCAACGCAACGATATGTCCGTCCAGTTGGTTCTGGAAAATAGTCGCCGGATAACCTTCGCCAGCCGGTGCATAAGCCAACCCTCTATTCACCACGTCACAACACGCTACAGCTCGGGCCGCCGGACTTTGCTTAGGTTTGTGTTCCCATAAAATTTTATCCGGTTCATCAAGATCAATCGCAAAAATGTTATTCGGGTACGGTGTATGCACATACATAATGCCGTCAACAACCAGCGGCCCACCCTCATGCCCGTTCAATACGCCGGTAGAAAACGACCAGACCGGCTGAAGATGCTGGACGTTGTGCGTGTTAATCTGGGTCATTTTACTAAAATGACTGGCACTGTAATCTTTGGTCTGCATGGCCCAGTTGTTATCTTCCTTCGACAGCCTGTCAAGGTCTTTATTAGCCTGTGACGGCATGGAAACCGTCAATAAAGCACCGCTACAAATAGCGGATGCGACAGCAGTGCGGGTGAATTTGGAAATCCGCATAGTTCCTCCAGAGTTATAATGGTTATATTTATAAATGCCCGGCCCGTGCTATCCAATAAGGGTTAAGTATGACAACCAACTTACTTGATCAAAACGTTTTGCAACTTCTCATTGAGAAGCAGGGCTGAACAGGTGCTTATAATAATAGAGTCAGGATTTACAACGTTACGGAATAAGCCCGAAAATAGACAGGAATAATCCCTTAAATAAACCAGGAAAATTCCCCTTACCAAATTGTCGCGGCAAAAAAGGAAAAGGTCCTATCGATTTACGGCTTATAAATAGGCATGATGGCTGTTTATATGCGTTAGGAGCAAAGTAGTGGCGGGTAAGATTAGTGTTTTATTGGTGGATGATCATGCTGTAGTGCGAACCGGTTACAAAACCTACCTTGCATTATCCGATAAAATCGGACAGATTTATGAGGCCGACAGAGGCGAAACAGCCTGCCAAATGTACATTCAACATCAACCGGATATTGTGGTACTGGATTTATCCATGCCTGGAATTGGCGGTTTTGAGAGCATCAGAAGACTGATCAATCGAGATCCACACTGTAAAATCCTGGTATTTAGCATTCACAATGAACTTGTTTATGTGACTCGAGCGCTTAAAGCCGGAGCCAAAGGCTATATTACCAAAAACAGTGTGCCTGAAACGCTGGTGACGGCAGTATATAAAATAGCCCAAGGCAGTACTTATGTTGATCAGGATATTGCCCAACAACTGGCCGTTTCTGTGGCAAGCGAGCAAGATGAATCAGAAAAAATCAAACTCCTTTCGCCTAGAGAGTTCGATGTGTTCTGTCTGCTGGCGAATGGTTATACTGCACGAACAGCAGCGGAAAAGCTGTGCTTGAGTTACAAAACAGTCTGTAACCACGGCACAGTCATCAAAGAAAAAATAGGCGCTAAAACGCTTGCAGAACTAACCTTGCTGGCAAGCCGGCAAGGTCTTATTGAGGCACGCGAAAGTTAATTTGGTGTAAGGGGCAGCTCTTGTGGTTACCTTAATTCGCATTGAGCTTGATTTTATTTTTCCAGTTTTTGTTTGAGTCCAGCCAAACCGTTCCTGAAAAAATTATCCATCGCTTTAACTGCCGCTGCATCATTCAGGTTGTCTGGAGCCGCATTGCCGGTATCGCCACGATAAAAACGGCTTTTGAAGGTAACCACGCTGGTATTCGCATCACTCCCGGCTTTAACCTGAATGTTGGTGGTGTAAGAACTAACCGGAAATGCCGTTACATTTTCGGTTTTAAGTCGGTAATTGTATTCATGGTCTTTATCACTGTAATAATCCAGGCTTTCTACCAACTGCCCCTCATTTTTCAGAGTAATAGTCCGAATTCCGTCTGAGGCATTTTTTCCATCACCTGAACCGGCTTTGACATCAGGATGCCAACTGGCAATGGCATCAAATTGCTTGATTACATCCCAGACAGCAACAACCGGAGCATTAATAGTAATGCTTTCCAAACCCTTCTGTGGCGTAGGTCCGTGGGCAATAGACGTAACCGGAAATAGAAGAATATTTAATAAAAGTAAGTGCAAACACTTCATATAATTTATACCATTAATAAAAACGACCTATTATTCACAAATCCAGGCAAAAGGTATCGGGCTATTTTCCTGAAAATAGCCGGGATAATTTCGCTTTTTAAAGTAATAAGATAACTCGCAATAAATCCCCCCCACCCTATCGTTCCCACGCTCCGGCATCACCGCCATTAAGTTAAGCATCGTAATAATATACTGCGGCTGGAGTAAAACAGCTTTAGCTGTTTTTACAGGCAATAGCTGAAGCTATTGCACTCCGTTTTTAAACAACTTCAGACACCCAGACCTCTAGGATTTTAATTTGACCCAACTTTGAATATCATGCGTAAATTTGTACGAGGAAATAGAGTCTCCGTTGCATTGAGTTCGAGGCAAAGTTTTTCAATTACCTTATCAGACATTACACTC
>CAIQND010000398.1 GCA_903873045.1 uncultured Methylococcaceae bacterium
CGCTTCGGGATATTTTTGAACAATTTCAGCTCAGAGCGGTTTTTATACCGGACATTTCCGACTCGCTGGATGGCTGTTTGACCGAGGAAGATTTTAGTCCGGTCACCATTGGCGGTACGTCTTTGTCAGAAATGGCAACCTTGGGCGATGCACTGGCAACGGTGGTTATCGGGCCTTCGCTTTATAAAACCGGCGAATTACTGGAAGAACGCACCCGCGTTCCGACTTATACACTGGATCATCTTTACGGCTTAAAAGCCAATGATGCGCTGATTAGCGCCTTGGCTGAAATCAGTGGCCGCGAAGTGCCCGAGCGCATTGAACGGCAGCGCTCACAATTGCAGGACACCATGCTGGACACGCATTTTATGTTGGGTCAGTTACGGATTGCCATTGCCGCCGATGCGGATTTGCTGAATGCCTTTGTTGATCTGGTTCAGGAAATGGGCGCTGAAGTGGTTGCCGCAGTCACTTCTTGCAATGTGCCTTTATTGGCGCGTATTCCAGTTGCCACCATCAAAATTGGCGACCTTGAAGATATGGAGCATATTGGCAAGGCCAATAAAGCGCAACTGGTCATTGGCAACTCCCATGCCGTGGATACCGCTGAACGGCTGGGCACGCCCATCTTGAGAGCGGGCTTTCCGTTATTCGATATTATTGGCGGTTATCAAAAAACCTGGATTGGTTATCGCGGCACCCGGCAGACGCTGTTTGATTTGGCCAATTTGGTCATTAATTATTCGCATGAAGAAATTCCTGTTTATCGTTCCGTATATGCCCAAAAACCGGCCCGCGAACTTACCGACTACCCGTTGTCATGTCATTAACCCGACGTATGCACATTGTGCAATCGCTTGATAAAAGGAAATTTATGGACACTGCATTAAAAGTTGCTTTTGCCACGACTGATATGGAAACCGTTAATCAGCATTTTGGTTCTGCCAAATCTTTTGCAGTCTATGCCGTTGATTTGGAACATTCCGAACTACTGGAAGCAGCCCAATTTGGCGAATTGAGTCAGGACGGCAACGACGACTGCAAGGATGCAGGAGGTAGAGCAATGCAGGGAGCAATTGCCGAAGATAAGTTGTCCGTCAAGCTTGACTTACTCAACGGCTGTGCAGCGGTGTATTGCCAAGCCATTGGTGGTTCAGCCATTAATCAGCTCCTCTTAAAAAACATACAACCCATTAAGGTTCATGAAGGCAGTAAGATTAAAGACTTGATCGTTGACCTGCAAAATGAAATAAAAGCCGGGCCGTCCAATTGGCTGGCAAAAGCGATTAATCAACACAAAAGCCCTGATCCCGAGCGCTTCAGCAAGATGGAAGATGAAGGTTGGGATGAATGATTAATAAGGTAGGGGCTAGCCTTGCGCCTGCCTTGGGCAACACAAGGGCTTGCCCCTACACCGGATAAGCAAAAATTTATTATTTAACGGAGAAAAGAAATGGCCATAGCTGAATTAGTTGTACAAGAAGATGATGTCAATTTAAGTTCTGACATTGTAAAAGATTATATAAAACAATTACGTGCCATAGATACTTATGACACTTACGATGGCTGGTCGGAAGCAAAAATCATCGACCCGATTGTGTTAACCAAAGAACGTAAACAGAAAATTCCGGTCATCGGTGATCC
>CAIQND010000399.1 GCA_903873045.1 uncultured Methylococcaceae bacterium
ACCTTTTACCTTTTACCTTTTACCTGTATTTATGCCCTTTGATCCCGCTTTTACATCCTCTTACCTGGTCGCTTTTATCATGGGCTTATTCAGCAGTATGCACTGTATAGGCATGTGCGGCTCTATCATTGGGACATTAACGTTAAGTTTAAGTCCGGACATACGAAATAATAAAAAACGACTATTACCGTTTGTATTTAATTATAACGTTGGCCGAATTACCAGTTACACAATAGCGGGTGCCTTAGTGGGATTTATTGAGGCTTTATTAACACTGCCCTTGGGTGAAACTCACGGACATCGAGTGCTGCAATTACTTTCAGCCGCGATTATGGCCAGTGCAGGGCTTTATATAGCCGGCTGGTTTCCTCGTTTTGCGTATATTGAAAAAGCCGGAAGGCCTATTTGGAAAAAACTGGAACCTTATGGTCGGAAACTTATCCCCGTAAAAAACCATACTCAAGCGTATCTTTTTGGAATGGTCTGGGGTTGGTTGCCTTGTGGTCTGGTTTATGCCGCTTTAGCCTTAGCCGCTACCACGGGGGGAGCCAGTAAAAGCGCATTGACCATGCTGGCTTTTGGCTTGGGCACTTTGCCAGCCGTCATGGGAGTCGGTATAATGACAAACCTTTTGACCAGGCTATCCAGAATGCAGCGTTTCAAACAGGCTATCGGCCTGTTTATGATAGCGCTGGCACTGTTGGCGGTTGTGCCATGGCTTAATCCAATGGCGTTTACAGCCACCACACACACAGCAAACCATTAACAGAGGCTATTATGGGGCATTTTAAATTAATCATTGGAAAATCCCCTGCATTGGATTCCTTGATTCGTAGCGCCAGAATGGTTGCGGCGACTGATGTCACGGTATTGCTTAAAGGAGAAACCGGTACTGGCAAGGAAGTGTTTGCTAATGCCATTCAAAAAGAAAGTGCGCGTGCTGATAAAGTCTTTATTTCCCTTAACTGCGCTGCCTTATCCGAAAGCCTGATTGAATCGGAATTGTTTGGTCATAAAAAGGGCTCTTTTACAGGGGCAACCGGTAATACTACCGGGCTTTTACAGGCGGCTGATGGAGGCACGTTGTTTCTTGACGAAATAAATTCTTTACCCGTGTCAATTCAGGCAAAATTATTACGCTTTCTGGAGTCTGGAGAGTGTCTTGCCGTCGGTGATATTAAACCTTATAACGTTAATGTCCGTATTATCGCAGCGACAAACTCGGATTTAAACAAGCAGGTTGCAATGGGACAATTTAGACGGGATTTATATTACCGGTTGGATGTCGTCCCTTTAGAGCTTCCGCCACTGGTAGAGCGTACTGAAGATATTGAACATCTTATTATGCACTTTTTGGTTATGATGGCAGAAACCCATTCACTGGAGGCACCCACCATCAGTAAACAAGCCTTGAAGGTTCTTAAAGATTATGCGTGGCCCGGTAATATTCGTGAATTACGTAACCTGTGTGAAAGACTCAGTGTTTTGATGGCTGGTCAAACCATAGAGCCGGAAAATCTCCCTCGTGAATTTGTTACCTACAGTAGTATGCCTAAAGCGGGGGCATTCACCTTGCCTGAAAGAGGTGTTCATCTGGAATCTTTAGAAGCTGACTTGATTCATCAAGCACTCAGTCGCACTAAAGGTAATCGCAGTAAAACCGCAAAATTACTGGGTCTTTCCCGGGATACGCTACTTTACCGTATGCAAAAACACGGATTTACAACGACAACATATTAAAAAATATAAAATATTTTCACCGGGAATGCACGAAGGAAAATGTTTTTTTTTGTAATAAAAGATTATTAATGACGGTTATTAATCTTCCTTGCTGGTAAGACCTCGGCCTTTAGATCGAATGGAGAGCCCCCCGCAACAAGCGAAGCAAAGTTGCTTTATCGGCCGCAGATTGGGGAGAGGATACAAACACCTTCCCAATCTTTGGCTTCATCCCAACGCCGTTAAGTTAAGCGCAAGTTGTTTTAAAATTGGAGTGCAATAGCTTCAGCTATTGCCTATAAAAATAGCTAAGGAACGTGCATGAAATAACTTGACCCTTTATATTCCCTCACACCAACCCTCTCCCAGAGGGAGAGGGAGCAAGATGCCTAAGATATTAATGTGCATTCCTAAAGCTGTTTTACTCCAGTTGTATGCTTAAGTTGATAGCCGAATGAGTCAAATACGCAATTAATCAATTTTTTCCAGAGCTGGCGTTTTTGCTTTGAGTAACTCGGTTAAAATCTCAAGTTGAGCATTCAGGTGAGGTATAGCAGGAATTTTCCATGATTTTCCTATGATACGGGACATTAAATTATTCAACCAAGGTCTGTCTGATTTTGCTTGATGAATGATAAATCGGTAAGACTCACCATCATTAAAAACAGAAAAATCTTCCAGATAAACTTCAATGGTTTCTTGTTCACCATAGAGCCTTGTTTGAACGTAGACTTTTCGAGCCTCGAGGTCAAAATTAAACGCTGTTAATTCGGCAATGCCTTTAAGAATTATATTGGCCCCCCAAATGATCAATAGGTCTGGCGTCAGTTTTATTATTATTTTTAGTAAAGTAGATTTTATACTCATTTTTAGTCTTCGTTCGCTAACAGGATAAAAGCCTTAATTTTAACCATTCTTTGCCCGGTTGTGTCACAAATTTTATAAAATTCCACGATTGGTTTAAAAAAATAGACTTCAATCTGACTTGTTAATATTTTGAGCGTTTCTTGTTGCCATCTTTGTACTGGACAATGATAATTTTTAAGGTAAATTTTAAAAGAGCAAAATAGTAATCGGCTTGAAACTTAGTAATTAACCTTCAGTAAATCCCGTTAAATAGAGGAGAAAATCATGGGGCCTTTTTATCGACATACATCACAAGGGATGGGTCATTTTTTTGATCTGTTTTATGAATATCCCGCTTTAATGGTTATCTTTGTAGTCGGCACTGTCGTTGCTGGTATTTATTTTTGGCGCAAAAACAAAACGGAATAACCAGTAGTTTCGTGATCTTTACGTAATTATTCACCTCCCCTCTTGTAAAAAGAGGGGAGGTGAATAAATTACACACCGCTTCAGCTATTGTGTGTAAAACAAGCTGGAATAAGGCCACCCAAGCGTAGCTTGTGGTGGCATTTCTGCACACTTGTACTGCGTGTCGGAAACGCTTATTCTCGCTTGCGCTCGAAAAGCCTTATTCCGGCCTATGCCGTTTTGGTGCTTAATATTCACACTGAGTTCGGAAAAGTCAGCCATAACAAGCATTAAAGAAAAAAATGCTTTCTACACCTATCATTTACCATCGATATGCAAGTGGTAATACACGCGTTTATCAATGATCTATAAAGCCAAGGTAAGAAAACGTGAACATCGTAAATAGTTATTTAGTTTGCGCCTTGGTTCACCACTTTGTTCCTGCATTTGGCATCTTGGTTTCGGCTGAGTGCTTTTTTTATCTCACGCCAGTGTGTTTTGTTATATTATTATTGTGGATTTGATAAATTCACGGTCTCTTTAGGGGCATAAATATTTACACCCGTGAAAGCACTCTTGCTCTTTTGAGGGGAAATGAAGCGATTATCGTGATAAACAAGTCCAGTCGAGCGTAAAAGTGCCGTCATTCCGGCAGAAATGTCGAAAGCCAATATCCTGTACGGTAACTAATGGTTACCCAGGTCTTTGATTGAGCATCAGTGTAAGTTTGCAGTTTAATATACCTGCGACTGGATACCTGCATCACTAGTGCAGCTTACTCCTACAAAATCTTTTTGCTTAACTTAATGGCCGTGGCGGTGAAGATGCCAACAACCCATCAAATTAAATAAGGAAACGCAATCATGAGTTATCGTAAAAAATTTGTTGTTGAACCCGGTGGAAAAGTTCACTTGGATAAAATTGATCCTTCTTATACAGGTAAGCACGAGTCCCACCAAAAAGCGCTGCCGATAATACAAGAACACGTTGCCCGTATGGACAAGCTACAGTATTTGCTTTATGCGGATGGTGATCAATCTCTACTGGTTGTCTTGCAGGCATTGGATGCGGCGGGTAAAGATGGCGTGATCCGGCATTTGTTTAGTGGCATGAATCCGCAAGGAACTTCCGTATTCGGTTTTAAACAGCCCAGTAAGGATGAAGCCGCCCACGATTTTCTCTGGCGAGTCCATTTGCATGCGCCGGGCAAGGGAGAAATCGTTATTTTTAATCGTTCGCATTATGAGGATGTACTGGTAGTGCGGGTTCACAAGCTGACTGAAAAGTCGGTCTGGTTAAAACGCTACGATTTGATCAACAATTTTGAGCAGATGCTCGCAAGCAACGGCACCCGAATTTTGAAGTTTTTTTTGCACATCAGTTCGGATGAACAGTTGGCACGTTTCAAACAGCGGCTTGATGATCCCGCCCGAAACTGGAAAATCACCGATGCCGATTATTCTGAGCGTGAGTTATGGCCCAAATACATCGAAGCTTACGAAGAGGCATTGGAGCGGACAAGTACCAAGATTGCACCCTGGTATGTTATTCCGGCCAACCACAAATGGTTTCGGGATCTTGCCATCTCCCAGATAATCGCTGATACACTGGACGAAATGGGTCTTAAGCTGCCGCCTACGCATGTAAATATGGACGAAATTCGTAACAAGTATCATGAGGCCGAGCAAAAGCAGAAAAAGCAGGTAAAAAAAATCGGTAAAGTGGATAAGGCAAGTCAAGTTCCGCCTGAAGGCGGATACTTGTTGGATTGCGCCAGTGATTGGACACCCGAAGAGAGTTAACCGGCGATGGCGATATGGCTAAATTTTTTTGCAGGTGTTAGACCTTTAAGCAGGACTGGCGCTGTGCGTGATGCTATCGCCGGTTTGACGTTGGCGTCGATGAATATTCCACAGATACTGGGATATACCCGTATCGCAGGTACGCCTGCCGTAACTGGACTTTATACGGCGCTGCTGCCGTTGCTTATGTTTGCTATTTTCGGCTCCTCCCGACATCTGGTGGTGGCGGCCGACTCAGCAACGGCGGCCATCTTTTCCAGTGGACTGTCGGGTATGGCACCGCAAGCCACTGTGAAATATATGGCGTTAGTGGGTATGGTTGCGCTACTGACCGCCGGATTGTTGTTGCTGGCGCGGCTGTTTAAACTGGGTTTTCTGGCCGATTTTCTTTCACGTACCGTGTTGGTCGGGTTTCTTACCGGTGTCGGATTTCAGATTGGTATCGCCATGCTGGGTGAAATGTCTGGCATACCTGTGACTGCGCATAAAACGTTTGAGCAGTTGCAACAAATTATTGACGGCTTTTTACAGGTCAATCTTCCCACGCTCGGTCTATCGCTGCTGGTGGTAAGTTGCATCCTCGGTTGTCGCCACTTTCTGCCACGGTTTCCCGTGCCACTGATGGTGGTGGTAGCCGGTATTGCCGCCAGCTATAGTTACGATTTTGCCGGTCACGGCATCGCTGTCATCGGGCCTGTACCTGGCGGACTGCCTTCGTTCACTTTTCCGGCGGTGAGTTGGGACGAGGTGCTTGACGTTATCCCCATCGCCTTATCCTGTTTCGTGATTATTATTGCCCAAAGTGCGGCCACTGCGCGTGTTTTTGCGGTGCGGCATCATGAACGGGTGGATGAGGATGCGGATATTTTGGGTTTATCGGCAGCGAATGCAGCGGCTGCGTTATCGGGGGCTTTCGTGGTCAACGGTAGCCCGACCCAGACTGCAATGGCGGAGCTTGCGGGTGCCCGTAGCCAGATTGCGCAGTTGGTGTTCGCCGGCATTGTCTTGCTGGTGTTACTGTTCTTTACCGGGCCGCTACAGTACCTACCTCATAGTGTACTGGCCGGTATTGTGTTTACTATTGCCATTGGCCTTGTCGATTTTAAAAGTTTGCGTGATATCCGCGCCGAGAGTCCGGGCGAGTTTAACCTCGCAATTATCACCGCTGTTGTTGTGGCGCTGGTCGGTCTTCAACAAGGTATTCTGCTGGCGGTGGCGCTGTCTTTGCTGCGGCATGTACGGCACAGTTATCATCCGCATACCATGGTGTTGGTGCCTGATGACGCAGGGCGGTGGTTGCCAGTCGAAGTAACGCCGGGGCTTAATACCGAGCCTGGACTGGTGGTATACCGGTTTGGTGCCGATTTGTTTTACGCCAACGACAACCGGTTTACCGACGAAGTGCGTGCGCTGATAGAGCACGCACCGACCCCGATACGCTGGTTTGTAGTTGATGCCGGTGCGATGACGGATATGGACTTTTCCGCTGCACGCTCCTTGCGTGATTTGTGTGACGATCTAAAGCGCTACGGCGTTACTTTGGTCTTCGGCCGCGTTAATGCTTACCTGCGAGCGGATATGGATCGACATGGCATTACAGCGGCAATGGGTGAGGAATTTATTTTCTCGACGCTGCACGAACCCCTGTCGATGGTACGTAGCGGCCCAACCGTATTGCAGGGAAGTGAACAATAAGACTCTAGGAGGCTGTCCGACAACAAGTCAGGGCTGGAAGCAATTCTACTGTTATCCGGAAAATTTTAAATTTCCAGATGAGTCTGCTTTAAAAATAACTCATAAACTATGCTGCTAATGGGTTATTCATCCCTTTTAACGG
>CAIQND010000400.1 GCA_903873045.1 uncultured Methylococcaceae bacterium
AAACTATCGATTGAAGTGGTAGCCGACAAATCCGGTTTTGGTGATCAGGAACGTATGCGCCGAGCGTTTATTCGCCAGTTGGGGGTCAATCCGCAAAGCTATCGTGAGCGTTTTGGCCTTTCTGCTAATCATGCAGTTAAAGCCGCTTAGAGTAATAAAAATCAAGACGTTACATTTTTATAGAAGAATACTGTAATAACTCAAAAATAATAATTAGGGGAGCGTGATGCGCATTTTACTTATTTCAACTGCATTTTCCGGACTAACACAGCGTTTTTATACCGAACTGGAAGATGCGGGCTATACAGTCTCGGTTGAATTACATTCAGGTGACATGGCACAATTGCTGGAAGGTGTCGCGTTATTCAAGCCGGATTTGATCCTGTGCCCTTTTTTAACAAAGTACCTTCCTAAAGAAATTTATGAACACACTCAATGCCTCATCGTCCACCCCGGCATCAAAGGTGACCGTGGGCCTTCTTCTTTAGACTGGGCCATTCAGAATGGCGAGCCGGAATGGGGTGTTTCTTTACTGGAAGCGGCTGAAGAAATGGATGCAGGCCCCATTTGGTCCAACAAAACATTTCCCCTGCGCCAGGCAACCAAAAGCAGTATTTTCTACCGTGAAGTGACCCAAGCGGCAATCGATTGTTTGTGGGAGGTTTTAACTTATTTTGACGCCCCGAATTTTAAACCCGAAGCGCAAGATTATAGTAGAGCGGATTATAAAGGCAAGTTACTGCCCGTAATGAAGCAACCTGATCGTGCCATTAATTGGAAAAAACATAAAACGGACGAGATTTTAAGACGGATTAACGCCGCAGACGGTAGCCCGGGCGTACTGGATGAAATTTACGGAAAGCCTGTTTTTATTTTCAATGCCCATAAAGAGCTCCATTTAACCGGCAAACCCGGTGACATCATAGCTATTGCAAATCATGCCATTTGTCGAGCCACAGTAGACGGTGCACTCTGGATTGGACATTTAAAACCCAAATTAGAATCCGGTGCCAAAAGCATAAAACTACCGGCTACTTTCGTTTTAAAAGACTTATTGCCACAAACAAGCCACGGCACTACGACACTTAAAAGCCTGCTGTCCAAAACCATCATAGCCATTGAAATCAACTATACAAAACCGGGACGCCATCTTCCTTGTCAGGAAGTTTGGTATGAACAGGAAGGCGATGTTGCTTATATCTATTTTTCTTTTCATAACGGCGGAATGAGTACGGAACAGTGTCATATTTTGTTATCGGTCTACCAGCATGTAGCCACTTTATCGGTAAAAGTCATTGTTTTAATGGGTGGTGAAGAATGCTGGTCAAACGGCATTCACCTGAATCATATTGAAGTTGCGGAGTCTTCGGCTGATGAATCCTGGTTAAATATCAATGCCATTGACGATCTGATTTATCAGATTATAACAACTTTGGATAAGTTAACCATTTCAGCACTTAGGGGCAATGCGGGTGCCGGTGGTGCCATTATGGCACTGGCTGCTGATAAGGTATTTGCCAGAGAAGGTGTCATTTTTAACCCGCATTACAAAAACATGGGTCAGCTTTACGGCTCCGAGTACTGGACTTATTTATTACCCAAGCGCGTCGGCCTGGAAATGGCAACGTCATTGACTGAACAACGCTTGCCCGTCAGTGCCAAGAAGGCATGGCACATAGGTCTGTGTGATAAGGTGCTCGATAAAAACCATAAAATTTTTACCGCCCAAATTAGACATCTGGCCAATGCCAGCGCTGCTGATAGCGAGGCATTGCAAAAACATTTAAATGAAAAAGCCAATACGCGCTGCCATGACGAATCACTCAAGGCCTTGGCCTCTTACAGAAAATTTGAATTAACCCAAATGTATGCGAATTTCTATGGCAATGAAGATTATCACAACGCACGACAACGTTTTGTTTACAAAATAAATGACGAGACGAAAACACCGGAAAATATTGCCCACCATCGTCAGCAAGAAGGATTAGGTAAACCACCTGCTTCAGGCAGTATGGTTCACTTCGTCTGGGAAGATTATTACCAAATGGGCGATGAACTGGTTGATAACCAACATAAGGATTTGTTTATTCTGGCAGATCAATTAGTATCATCCGTTAACCGGGAAGAGTTGATTCAAAATAGCCGGTTAATTTATCAGCATGTCAAAGAGCATTTTAGTGCTGAAGAAGAACACATGGAAAAGTTAGGTTTCCGAAGCTATAAAAGCCATGTAAGGGAGCATACTTTCATGTTGGAAAAACTGGTCGAAATGGATCATAGAATAACCCACGACGACTGGAAGCAAACCGATATTCAGGAATTTATGGATAAATGGGGGAAGCATATTATTCATGCCGATATGGCATTTAATGCTTTCCAGAAAGAACAGGAACTTGATCCGGTTGAGTAGTGGACAGGTAATTAACATCAGTTAACCCGATAAATTGGGATAACATTTTACCCAACAACCCGAGGAGTTAAACCATGAAAACAACAGATGAATACAGTCAAAAACTGGTCGAACTGATTGAACGGAGCGCCCGGATTGATACCTTAGTTTTGAAATCCCGGCAAGCCGCCGAAAATGTAAAGCAAGAACTCGAAGAATTGCGGGCCAAACAGCGAGAAACCACTCAGCTATTGCATAACTTTGAAAACTCCATCAGCAATGCCTGGGAGAATATAGGCTGCGGTGGTTAACCAGCCCTCTATTCACTCGTTGAAGCATTTAGGGATTTTCTCACACGGATACCATCCCTCAAAGGGCATAGGTATCTACACAGTTCGTCATCCCGGCAGGGATTGCCGGGATCCAAATGCCATGGATGGCAATCTTGAACTACGCAAACCATTTTTTAGCTATATCAAGCTACTTTTTATCTGATTTTTCACATCCCTGTGCCATGGATTCCGGCCAACCCTCGCTTCGCTCTCCCTGCCGGAATGACGGCTATATGATTTGTGTAGATACCTATGCTCAAAGGGATGGTATCCAATGTCATTAAGTTAAGCCGTTCGCTGAGCGAAGTCGAAGCAATTTTGCCTGCTTCGGCTCCGCTCAGCCAACGGTTTATCTTGCCAAGAGGCGCTTAACTTAACGGCATTGGTTAGCCAACCTTTATAAATAGTACTTGGTTATAGATACAAAAAAGTAATACGATAAAAGCTTACTTATTTCTTTTTGTAAGGATTCTTATGCAACAGGCTACATTAACCAGTAAAGGCCAAATAACCATTCCAAAATTGGTAAGAGATTCTTTAGCGTTACATGCGGGTGACAAAATTGAATTTATATTGACCCACAACAACGAAATAATCCTAAAGCCTGTTACCAAAAAAGTAGATGAGGTATTCGGTCGTTTATTCAGGGCTGATCGTCCCACCGTTGACATATCGGAAATGGACGCTCTGATAAAACAAAAAATCAGGGCATATTTTAAATGAAAGCACTGGATACCAATGTGCTGGTGCGTTTTTTGGTGAAAGATGACGCCGAACAAGCGCAACTGGTTTATACGCTGTTTAAGCAAGCAGAAAACCAAAAGCAGCAGCTATTTGTACCGATCCTTGTGGTTTTAGAAACGATTTGGGTGTTGCAAGCGGTTTATCTGGCTACCCACGTAAGGCGGGACAGTTTAAAGTTAAGCCTTGCGGCTTGTCCCTGCTTACGTGGATGGCCTTTTATGTAACGATATCCGTGTCTTGTAGGGGCAATCCCTTGCGGTTGCCCTGCTAACATCGTGGCATTAA
>CAIQND010000401.1 GCA_903873045.1 uncultured Methylococcaceae bacterium
CGCCGATGCCTTGGAAGGCAATCCCGGCTTAATCCGCATCAAAGCACGCAGTGAAGCTCACGGCTTACGCATTGATGTCTTTGACAATGGCCCAGGCTTTTCCGAAGACCTGCTTAACTATGGCATACGCCCCTTCCGCACCAGTCGTCAGGGTGGCACCGGTCTCGGCTTGGCAATGGTACAGCGTTTTGTCAAAGACGTGGGTGGAACCATTAAACTTAGCAACCAACAACCGCATGGTGCTTGTGTTACCGTGCGATTACCGAAAGAATGCTTGCCTGGAAATAAATTATGATAGAAACACTCCTCATCATTGAAGATGAAAAACTGTTGGGTACCGAGCTTTCTCGTCACTACCGGGCTCAAGGCTGGGATGTCGTATTGGCTGACACCTTAGAGAAAGCCAAAACGTTACTGCTTAAAAATCGCATAGAACCGCTACTGATACTCTCGGATATGAACTTGCCAGATGGTAACGCGCTGGACTTTATGGAAGCGATGAAAAAACATGTCAGCTATGCCGAATGGTTGTTTTTAACCGGCTACGGCAGTGTACCCGATTCGGTCAGAGCACTACGTCTGGGTGCTTATGATTTTCTGGAAAAACCCTGTGATTTGGAGCGTCTCGACCTGGTCGTCACCAGTGCTACGCGCAGTGCGTCTATTCAGCGTCGGGTTATTGATCAAACCAAGCAAGGTCATCGGCGTTACTCGCCGGACGCTTATTTGGGGCATAGCCAGCAAGCGCAAGAAATAAGGCTGTTACTGGCAAAACTAACGCAAGTACCGTTCAGTGCCTTGATTATAGGTGGTGAAAGCGGCACCGGCAAGGGCTTAACCGCACGTATCCTCCACTACGGAGGCTCTCGCGCCCAACAACCGATGATTGAAGTCAATTGTGCCGCATTGCCGCGAGAACTATTGGAATCCGAGTTATTTGGTCATGAACCCGGCGCCTTTACCGGCGCGTCGGGACGTCATCGTGGTTTGTTGGAACAAGCCGATGGCGGCACCTTGTTTATGGATGAAATAGGTGAAATGCCGCTGGATTTACAAGCCAAGTTGCTTAAAGCCATCGAGGATCACAAAGTGCGGCGTTTGGGCGGCGAAAAAGAGATCAGTGTTGACGTGCAGATAGTTGCGGCCAGTAATCGTGATCTGGAACAAATGGCTCAGGAGGGCAGTTTTCGCGCTGATTTATATCATCGCTTAAGCGTGTTTAAAGTGATTTTACCGCCACTGCGTGAAGCCGTTGAAGATCTTGACGAGCTGGTGCCGCTGTTTGTTGCTGAATACAATGCCAAAGCGGGACGGCAAGTAAAAGATATTCCTGATGAAGTATGGAACAAGCTTAAAGCGCATCACTGGCCGGGTAATGTCAGGGAGTTGCGCAATGTGATTGAACGCTGTGTATTATTTTCTGACGGCGCAACCTTTCCGGGACAATGGCTGCAATTGCCGGGGCAGCATTCCCAGGCCGGCTTAAGTGATCGGGATCTTCGCTTTGCAGGGATCGATAGCCACTCTCAAGCAAAATCAAGTGAACAAGGTATTTTTTTACCGTTGGATGGCAGTATGGCACTGGATGATATGGATCGGTTTATCATTAAAACGGCACTGGAACGAGCCGATAACAATCTGACCGGAGCCGCCAGAGCGCTAGGTGCAACCCGGGAAACGCTACGCTACCGGGTAAGAAAATACAATCTGAAAACCGTAGATTAATATAAACTAGTGACTAATATTTCGCATTGCCAATAAAAAATGTGTACACTGCGAAAAATAAAGAACACGACGTTTTATTTCGCCGTGTCCTTCAGGTCTTCGTTGAGACGACTTAACCGTTTATTTAGCCATATCCATCATTTTTGGATGATGCATGGACATCATTTTAATGTGTTCAACTTTAATCAGTTCAAGCTGTTGATCTTTCAAGGCTTGCTGTTTCTTTGGATCAGTTTCTGCAAGAATTTTATTGGAAAGATCATGCATCTTTAAAATCTCTTCCTGCCTTATTTTTAAATGTTCCATCATTTTTGACTCATCCATGGCATGATCCATTGTCATTTCAGGTTTCTTTTCAACAGGATCGGCTGCTAAACTTACCTGACTTAAAGAAGCCAGTGCCAACATAGCGATTAACTTAACGAGCATTTTCATGAAATTACCTCTTGATTTATTGTTATAAAAAATTTCCTTAACGGATTCATTGTAAACCAACTATTAATAAGCCGCCAACTCAACTTACACATGCAAGCACTGATTGACCTTTTGAGTATTAAAGACCTTATTCCACATGGCTATTGTCTGTCGTGGAGCCCTGTATTACTTTGGCTACACGTCAGCTCGGACATACTGATTACACTGGCCTATTATTCCATTCCTTTTACTATTGTCTATTTTGTCCGGCAACGTAAAGATATGCAGTATCCGTGGCTGGGCATCCTGTTTGCGGGCTTTATTATCGCTTGCGGTACCACGCACTTACTGTCGGCTATTACGATATGGATACCTTTATATTGGCTGGATGGCTTGCTTAAAGCTTTTACAGCCATTATCTCGCTTGTCACCGCCGCATTAATGCTGTGGATTATTCCCCAAGCCTTGTCCTTACCCACTGCCAAGCAACTGCAAGCTGAAATAGGACAACGAAAAATAGCGCAACTGGCCCAGCAAGAAGCTTTCGACCGCCTCCA
>CAIQND010000402.1 GCA_903873045.1 uncultured Methylococcaceae bacterium
CGTAACAGCGTTTAAATCTTATATGCAGGATGCGAGTAAAATCATCTGCGTTATGCAGAAAATGCGTGAGGATTTTTCTATAGCTGGCTAATTCATCTAGCCAAACGGCTTGGAAATTATTTATCTGAAAAACTATAGGCATTAAAGCCTTCATGAAAAGTCTGCCTGTCCATGTTCTTGGGCAGCTTTTTTCCATCGATAATATTATCAAAATCGGCTTTCGCCATATCGGTTTCCATTTCAATCGTGCCATAACTCAAACGCCGTAGAAAAGGCAGAAACAGCGCTTCGTTATGAGGCATGGCATCCGGCAACAACACGGCAGCAAAGGTTTGTTGGGGAACATCCCATTCAGGAATCAAAAAATGCCGGCAATACAACACGTCAATATCCAAACGATACTTGGCTGAAATCGACTCAGGCTTCTGCCGCCAGTTGAGAAGCGTTCGTCTTGAAATGCCAAGTGCTTCCGCCAACTTTGTGGAATATAAAAACCTCGCCTGTAGCTGGTCAAGCTTGTCTGGTAGATTGATGGCATTGTATTTCATAACAAGAATACGGATTATCTGAGCGTGTTGGCTAGGGTAACAAGAGTGGGAAACTTATTCAATAGAAAGCATCTTGTTTCGCACAGCCGGTTCTCAGTCATCACCCAAAATCACCCGTAAATATCTTTTCAGTGTCGCTTGCTCCAAGTCTGCCACCAAACCAATAAACGGCGCATAATCGCCACGCGTATGCGCTGTATCCAATGCCTCGTAATACGGTAAACGCTGTTCGACTGAAATAATCACCGGCAAATAGCCTCGCCGCATCAATTCAAAATTCATTAACAAACGCGAGGTGCGGCCGTTGCCATCAACAAAAGGATGGATGCCGACAAAATCGACATGCAGACGCGCCGCGCATTCTACCGCATGTAATTGCCCGGTCTTTTGATAACCGTCAATTAATGCCGTCATGGCTTCGGGGACTTTCAAAAAATGTGGCGGCAAATGCTCCGCTCCGGCAATAACCACGTTTTCTTGTCGGTAGATTCCTGCATTTTTGCTGTCGATATTTTTTAACACCAAATGATGTATGGATTTGATTTGCCATTCACTCAAACCGTCCAGATCCTGCACAATGGCTTCGACATAATCAATCGCTTCTTTGTGATTGATAACCTCAAAATGTTCGCGCAACAACTTGCCACCAATGGTGATGCCTTCCAAAACAACCTTGGTTTCTTTTAGCGTCAGTGTGTTGCCTTCAATCGCGTTTGAATGATAAGTCCATTCCAAAACCTGCTGCTCATGCAGCGTGCGCACAGTGTTTTCCGACAACGGGCGAAGACTGTCAAGGCTATTTTTTAAGCGGTCAATTTCGGCGAACGCCGTCACGTTATCCATTTCACTCACCTTTTTTATAAAAAAGCCAATGCCTGTTGCCAGTCCAAAATCAAGCAGTCGATAATCGCGTAATGTCTTTTAATGACCACCGCTTGCACGATGCCATCGTTAAGCTCCAAATAATCATGCACCAAGACATTACGAAAACCGATAATTTTTAACAGCTCCTCATGTTGCTGAACGGTTAACTCACCGCGACTTTTTAATTCGTCTATGGCTTCACGGGATTGACTGACCGATAAATTATATTTTTGCTGGACAAAATAACGCGCCATACCAATAAATGATTCGATATAAACCTGCAATGCCCGTTGTATCGCCAAAAAATCGCGTTCTGTCCAAGTGTCCGTATTTTCGCGGCTGTATTCGTCCAGGATACGTAACATTCTTCGTTGATCCCGAAGCAATGCCTGTTCATAAGCAATATCTCTCATAATCTTTTTCCCATTTTGACAAAATACCTTGCTCAACCCGTTTAACGTGCGGCACATTGCGGTCAAACCATTTAACGGCGGACGTTAAAATACTGTATTGCAAATAAACAGGAGCCGTTTCCAAATCAATCACACTGATTTGATTATAAAGTTTTAACTCGCGCTCAATAGCCGCTTCCAGTAATTGTGGGCGTAAAATTCGGGTACCGGCATCGGTTTCGTAGTCGCTAAAGATAACAGCAATATCCCAGTCGCTGTTTTCATGCGTTGTTTGTTTGGCACGAGAACCATAAAGATAAACGGCATCAACTTGGGCGTGGGCGTGAATAATCTGAGTTATGCTTTCAGATAGGGTTTTCAATAAATCGCCATTACTCATTTTTGTTGTCCAGACGTAATCTGGCATTAATCATGGCCTGATGCAAACGCTGCTCAAGCAGTGCTTTGGGTGGTAATGCGGTCAGGTATTCGGCAACGTGAATACCGCTGGCATCCAATTCCAGCAATTCGATTTGTTCCTGTTTTTTACCGGCACACAGAATAATGCCTAACGGTGGATTTTCATCGGCCTCCTGTTCGTATTTTGCCAGCCAACGTAAATAGAGTTCCATCTGCCCTTTATATTCGGCCTTAAAGTTATCTATTTTTAAATCAATAGCGACCAAGCGTTTTAGCTTGCGGTTGTAAAACAACAGGTCAATATAAAAATCATCCTCATCAATTTGAATGCGGTATTGACGTGCTACAAAACTAAAACCACTGCCCAGCTCCAATATAAACTGTTGCAACTCGCGTAGAATGGCGTCTTCAAGGTCTTTTTCCAGATAGCTGTCATTCAGATCAAGAAAATCCAATATATACGGGTCTTTTAAAATCAGATTTTCATTAACCAACCCTTGTTCACGCAACAGGGCAAGTTCACCGATGATGGTTTCCTCGGGTTTTCTTGAAATTGCGGTGCGCTCAAATAATTGTTTATCAATCCGCTCTGCCAAGGTACGGGTTGACCAGCGTTCCTGGACTGCCATAGCCTGGTAAAACTCGCGTTTTACTGAATCGTCCAGATAAATAAGATTCTTGAAATGTGTCCAGCTTAATTGTCTCCGCAGTGCGGAGACAATCTCTGAGTCAGGAAAAGTCTCTGCGAATCGAAGGCAATGATGTAATTGTTTTTTATTCCAGCCCTTGCCAAACGCCACGGTCAAATCATGTGCCAGATGGTCTATGACCTGTTTACCATATTCAGCCCGTTCACCGCCCAAGATTTCATCGGCTATACGTTTGCCCACTTGCCAATAGAGCAAAGTCAGCTCGGCATTGACTGCCACAACCGCACGTTGCTTGGCCGATTGAATCAACTGTTTAATTTCAGCGGCCAGCGTTTTATCAACAAGCGAAAACTGGCTCATGCGGCTTCTTCCTTGTGGGTTTCTTTGTTGGAGTACAAAGGTTCTGGGGCTTGCCAGTTTCTGACGTCGATTTTGCCGGTAACGGCGGCGGAGATTAGTGCGGTGCGGCGTTCTGTTATAAGCTCAATAGCAGACTCAGCCTTTTCAATAAGCACACTAAAATAAGTTTTTCTTAAACTTATATCCCCCAAGAGTAATTTCTGCTCAGCCAAGGACGGTGGCAAACAAATAATAGTGTTAATTAAATTTTCAGAATATATAACCTCAATAGTCGTAGCATTACTATTGATTAAAATTTGCTCCATTGCGTATCCACTTTCTTGAATAATCAATGCAACAAGTTCTGGATATGCGTAGTCTTCGTCTATTTGTATTCTAATTAAACACGGATGAAGAATTGCAGTAAATACATTATCATAGATTGCTGTTCTACCAATCGTGCCACGTGTTGTTATCAGAACATCATTATGCTCAATTGTGAATACCTCAAGCTCTCTATATTTATCTGAAGAAATCATTGATTCCCCAATTTCGAAGTTTCTTGAAATAACATTCTTTTGAGCAATAACTTTTACGTCTTTTCCTTCCATATCAGAATTTTTCAGATGGCTGCCAAATGGCCCTGCTTTAACAGCCCCTTTTTTAGCTTTAATAATATATTTAAGCGGCATTACCTTCCAATGTTCCGGCACGTCACCCAACCACTCAACACCTGAGTCGCGCATGGGGACATTGGGATTTAAACCTTTGGTCACGGCATGGCTAATCACTGCCTGACGTTTTTCTTTGAGCAGTTTGATTAGCTGTTGTTGTTTTTCAATCAGCGTATCTATTTTGGCGGTTTCGTGATCGAGGAAGTTAGCGATACAATCCTTTTCCTCATCCGTAGGTATCGGGCATCCAATATTACCAAGTAATTCCAAATTCAATCCATCTCGTAAATCACCTCCAGCCATATTTCTAATATTTTGATAGTTAAAAGTTAACCACCAAAACAAATATTTTGAGTTAGAAATTTTATTAGGCACAATTGCCGCCATTGATTGATTGCAGGTTGTATCTATTGCTAGTTTTGCAACCATTCCTTTCGTTTTACCTTGTCCGGCAAGCGCCATAACAAGTGCGTTCTTTGGTATCCATTTAGCACTACTGTTTGTATAGGCTTGCTCAGTAATATACATAGATGGCTGAGTCACAGTAATCTGGTTAACAGCACCTGAATTTATCCAAGGCACCGTTCCCTCTTCCCAATATTCCTCAATATTTTTTGAAGGTGTTCCTCCTGCATATAGTTGAACCTGCCATCGCATATTCACTCGTCCCCAATGAATTGGTATTAAATCAACCCACTCAACCCCAGAATCCTTATACTCAGCATAAGCCTGATATTTCATCGCGTGGGTGACCAATTGCCATAATCAAAAGCCTGTTGAGATTGACTGGTGAGAATGGGGTTTTCAGGTTTTTTCCCTGTGTCTTTGCAATCTTGCAAGTATTCTTCGATTGCCAGATAAAACGACTGTTTTAATTCCTGCACCGAGCAACCGTCAAAGGCAATAATGTCGCGTTCGATATTGGCCACACGCCCAAAAAAAATTTCGTCTTCTTCACTAAAGCTGATTTGAGCTTCATAATTTTTGTAAATCATTGAATACCTGCCTTTTCTAAAAACTCACGTAACAGTTTATTTCTAACCAGCTCTGCCGCCTGTTTGCAACGCGAATCACTTTCTTTTTGCAAATGGGCATAAATCCACACATTGGTATCTGCAAATATCTTAGCGGTCATAACGCTCGTCCCGTGGGGGAATCTCTATATCATTGACAGTCATGGTCAGATAATCAGGCTTTCTGTCGTTCATTTCGTCACGGCTTAATTTAAGTTTTTCTGGCAGGGGCGAAAACTTTTCCGCTAGTCGTATTTTGTCAATATCAGTCGATCGAGAAAAATCTTCGTCACTCCCCACATTAGTCATAGCTCCGAGCAAATTTTTCCAATGGCTTTTATTACCCAGCGTTTTTGTTGTTGTATCATCAAATGACAAGACAATCCGAACTAAAACACCATCGGGAATAGTGTCGGGAATACGAACAGTATGTTGAAAAGCAGTGGTTTCAAATTCAATGGTTTGCATTACGTGTTACCTTATTTATGATTTTTTAAGGTGGATTTGGCCAACAAGCTGTTGGCCAATTGCTGTGCGCTTTAGGTTATGGTTTATCACTGATGATCTCAAGTGATTTTTTATAATTGCGCAACAGGCTGTTTCGCAATTGCACCCAAGATACCTAAGTTAATTGGGCAACACCTTGTTGCCCAATTAACAAATCATATAAAACATCACGAATGCACCTCTTGCAGCAATTTCATAATCTCGCCACTGACGGTATCCAAATCGGCATCAATATCTACCAAATCCCTGGGCGGCTGATACTGATAAAAATGCCGGTTAAACGGGATTTCATAACCGACGATGCCTATCTCCTGATCCTTGTGGTCTTTTTTACTGGCATCTATCCAGGCATCCGGTACATGGGGTTGCACTTCTTTAAGAAAATAGGCTTCGTTAATGGCGTTAACGGTTTTTGATGGATCAAGAGCGACGTTTTCATTATCGCGCAAATCACTATCGGCTTGGTATTCCAGCACTTGGCCGTTGACGGCAAACAAGCCGTAAAGCGGATTAGATTTACCTTTATGGATTTTCTTGATGACTTTTTCAGCAGCCGGATTTTTCCAACTGACTGCGGCTTTAAGCTGTTTTTTCTCTTTGGCATCCAAGGTCAGATCTGATTTTTTACAGGCGGCGTTAAGGGCATCGTCAAAACCGTTCATATCATCGTATTGCGCGGTGCCTATCACTTGTTGCAGTTGCCGGGCTTTGAGCAACAAGTTTTTTTGATCCAGCCAGGTTTTACGATCAAGCAGGTCTTTGATTTGTTTTTCTTTAAGTTCGCTAAAGTGGATTTTAAGATGTTTACGAATGGCATCGCCGTGTTCGGTTAAGTCACCGTAGTTTTTACAATCTGGGGCATCCGACCATTGACGGGGACTTTCTTCTACTCCGTATTCTGCATAGAGCCATTGCATGGCGGCGTTTAACGGGCCGGTGACAAAACGCAAGGTGCTAATACGTTCATCACTAAACTGGTAGGATTCACGTAAAGGACGTTCAATACTGATGCGGCGGTAGCCAAATTCGTAAGTGTTAAAGATTTTGCTGGCAAAAGTCTTGGGCACTTCGGTTTTTGGATTGGATGACTGACGGCCACGGCTGCTTTTTTGTTCGGTGGGTTTGTCCAGTTCACGGGCATCGACAACGGCAAAACTGCCAAAGGTGCTGATGATAGTGGCGATGTCGTTTTCATCCATCACATTGCGCTTGGAACCTAAGGATTTGCGCATTTTTCCGCACAGATTAACGCCGTTAATCAACTGGACTTTACCTTTACGTTCAGTCGCTTTTTTGTTGGACAGCACCCACACATAAGTCGAAATGCCGGTGTTGTAAAACATATCGGTAGGCAGCGCAACGATGGCTTCCAGCAGATCAGCTTCCAAAATATACCGACGAATCTCGGATTCACCCGAACCGGCACCACCGGTAAACAACGGCGAGCCGTTAAGAATAATACCGATACGTGCGCCGCCATCGGCTGAATCACGTAAC
>CAIQND010000403.1 GCA_903873045.1 uncultured Methylococcaceae bacterium
AATCCTTTACCGATCCAGCTTTCCGGTACGGATAAGGAGTTTAGATGTATTTCCTCGCCGCCCCAAGCATATTTATTCAGGCCAAATAAGGGGGTGGAAACAACGCCCGCCGCATTTTTTGTTTGAAAGCGCCTGGCAATGGCTTCGCCTATTATCGGAAAATAGTTGGGTTTGGCAAAAATGTCCAGATGGAGTTCTTTAACGGCTGCTCCAAGAATTTTTCGGGATTTAATTATTTCTATTTCTGTTATTATCGACGGTGCAGCATCCATTAGCGACGATACCGGGGCTAGCGCATCAAGAGCATTTGTTTTTTCTTCAATCTGCAACATGGCATCGGCTTGATAGCTCGGTATAATTAAAAACGACTTAAATATCCCTAACGCTAAAAAAGTTAATGTAAAAAAGATAATGAGATATTTACCATTTAAAATCGTTGCTATTAATGCCCCGACATCAAGTTTTTCATCATCATCATCTTGATTGTTGGGGGCTTGTTTGAGTGTGTCTGATTGTGAGTTTGTCATTTTTAGATTTAAAAATATTTTTTTAGCAATTTATGGTTGATTTTAACGTTCAATTCTGTTGCCCACAACTTAGGAATGCGCATAAAATAACTTAGGCATCTTGCTCCCTCTCCCTCTGGGAGAGGGTTGGGTGAGGGGATATAAATAGTCAAGTCGCGTAGCGCGTAGGTCGGGTTAGCGATAGCGTAACCCGACAAATTGACTACTTTCGTGCAAAAATGAAGGATGCCCAATATTTTTAGTTAATCCCTTACTTTTATTTATTGCCTAAAAGGTTGTACTTTCAGCGAACCGTCAAATGCATTCAACAAAGTAATGGTGGGTTGGATTTGATCAATGATTTGATTCCAACGCGTGCCTTCATTTCGGTCAACATAGACCACGTCCCTTGGCTCCATTGGAAATCGATCCGCCAGCAATAATGCATCGGGTGACTGTGAATTCAGTTGGAAAATTTCGGGATTGCTAGTCCCAATCCGGCCGGCTCTGAACACAAAGATTCGCGCAGCATCGCCGGTGTTTTGACTAACACCACCGCCTTCACTCAGTGCTTCAGTCAAGGTCATCCGACCCATGTGCATTAATACACTTCTTGATCTCGCTGAACCGGTTCCACCTACACCCGTTTCACCCAGTACAAACACTTTATTAATAGCGTTATCCGGTACATTCAATACATCACCTTGTTTTAGGATGATGTTTTGATTAATGGCTCCCCCTTCATAGAGCGACAACAGATTAATGCCGTAGGTTTTTCCATCACGGGTAAGGTTAATATTGCGCAAGTCTGCCGTAATCGAATTTACGCCACCAGCGCCATTGATTGCTTCCAGTACAGTTAAAGGAATATCTGTGACCGATTGGATGCCAGCCTTCATCACTTCTCCAACTACGTAAACCCGCTGACTTCGGTAGGCGGTTACCCTGACATCTAATTGAACTTGTTCTATATATCTGGATAATTTTTCGGTTAACTCAGTCCTTATGTCCTCAACCGGTCTTCCTGCTGCTTTGACTACGCCGGCATAAGGGAAAAAGATGTTGCCGTCTTCGCCTACAAACGTACCAGAACTTAAATCACCGGCTGGAATGGTTAATTCGGGATGCTCCCATACGGTAATGCCAAGAACATCCCTAGGGCCAACCCAATACTGGCTGTGGTCGTCTAAAGGCGGCAAACCTTTTATGGTATTAGAACTTAAGCGGTAATCCACATTAAGATTAGCAACATTATTGGCATCCAGGCCGCGCTTACTTGCAGCCTTTTCCAACGCGACAATTAATTGTGCGTTGATGGTCTTAATGTTAAGTTTTTTTAGGATGGTTTTATTATTTACACTAACCGGCATTTCAGTACTGGATTGCTTGGAGAATTGGCTCATGTGCATGCCGGGAACAAGGGTGCAGCCACTCAAGCTGATGAGCATCAATAAGAAAGTTAGTGCTTTTTGCGGGTTATTTTGGTTTTGGGTATTCAATGTTCGATTCTCTGTTGACGGTAACACATTTATGCCTTTGTTGTGGATTTACTCTGTAAGGAGTGCGTGTGAAATAACTTAGGCATCTTGCTCCTTCTCCCTCCGAGAGAGGGGATATAAATAGTCAAGTTATTCATGCACGTTCCTTAGTGCGATATGACTCGGTGGTCAAATTTTCTTGAGCCATTGGTTTATACCTTGGTCAATTTGAACCAGTACCGACTCAAACGCTTTTATATCTAATTGGTAGGGATCTGAAATGTCATACCCCTCCCATTCCCCTATTCTAAAAATCTTGCCTTTAGCGCTAGGCTCTTTATTTTCGATATTTTTTTTATGCGCCAATTCCATTACCAGAATAAGATCCGCTTTTCGAATCATTTCATGGTTTAGCTGGCGAGCGCTGTGACTGGAAATATCCAGTCCTCTTGCCGTCATCAGTTGCTCGGCTTTTTCATCGGCTGGGTGACCTACCAATGCCCCTATTCCCGCTGAACTCACATGAATGCCATTTTTATTGCTTTTGGAAAGCGCTTCTTTAAGAACAGCTTCCGCCATAGGGCTGCGGCATATATTGCCTACACACACCACAAGTATGTTATTGAACAAAAGTGATACATCCTTTCATTGACTGGGTACCTAAAATGGTTAGTTAATTTGTATTATGCCCGACCATTAATCCTTTAGTAAAGCAGAGTGTGTAACTGATTGTGCTTTCTACCCTATCATTCCTCGCCGGAGCGAGGGAGCTAAGCGGATAGGGAGGCTATTTGCTACGCGCTGCCTTATCACGCAATAGGTATAAATTATGCGACTTATAAGTTGTAAATATATCACAATATTTTAACATTATACTTATAGATTATTAAGGTTGTGTTAAGAAATTGTAATGACTCAGTCGTAAAAAAAACAGCACACATAAGGTAAGTATGTATCCACTTTAAATCCCCGGGTAAAACTTGGTATGTGAAAAATAAAATATTTTAAAATTAACTACTTAATTATTGCCAGCATTCAATTTACCCGGCTTTTTAAAGTAGATACGTAAGTATTCAGTTCTCGCTTTTTTGAATTTTTACAAACACTTAGGAATACGCACGTAATAACTTAGGCATCTTGCTCCCTCCCCCTTCGGGAGAGGGTTGGGGTGAGGGCATATAAATGGTCAAGTTATTTCATGCACGTTCCTTAAGGCGGGACAGTTTAGTTCGCTTCGACTTCGCTCAGCGAACGGTCTCTTATAATGCTTTAGGTGATTTCCGGAGAATATTTTACCCATTAAAAGTAGGGTTTTCCCAATCAAGCAAGCGATTGGATTCGTCTAATGGGTAAGTTCTTTCGCAGAAATTACCTTATACCTATCAACTCTAAATAAATCACCGTAGAGACGCGATTTATCGCGTCTAAATGGATAACCCGTGGGTTTTCGGTAGGGACACGATAAATAGAGACGCGATAAATCGCGTCTCTACGGTGACGATACCTGTATATTTCCGCCCATGTGTGATTCATAGTTTAAGGTTATTTCCGGAGAATATTTTACCCATTAAAAGTAGAATTTTCTCAATCAAGCAAGCGATTGGATTCGTTTAATGGGTAGGTTCTTTCGCAGAAATCACC
>CAIQND010000404.1 GCA_903873045.1 uncultured Methylococcaceae bacterium
CACCAGCAGATCGCAGCGCCATCTCTACTCTTTGTTGAGCTGCTTTATTTATATCAATGTGGCTCCAGCCAACTTGTTCAAATTCAATTGTCATAAATGATCCTGGTTTTTTAAATTAAGTTTGTTGCAATTTGGATTGTGCCTAATAGTATGGATAATTGTCGTCTATCATCCCCTCCATGCAGTTCACCCGGAACAAAATAAGAGTTTGTTTTAAGTTCCAGCGTTACAATCTGGTTCCGATAAGGCTCCATAGCCGCTGTTAGTGTAAAAGACGTGGCTTCTTTAACCACATTGGTATCTACCAAGCTGCCATTAATAAACAGTTGAATGGTTACTTTTTTATGCGTAGGTTGTGGGTGATGTGTAGCATTAACAATCAATTGCTTGGCATCATCCGGTACTGTAATCTGTTCGCGATAAACCGGCCCGATCCAGCCATCTGCGTAGTGCTCGGTAAAACCTTCGTCAATGATAGCAAGTCGTCTGAAGAGTCTTACGCCTTTTGCTGTTAGCCAGGCATAAAATAAGCGATCGCGTGCCATCCGTGGCGAGGCCATCAATGTCGCTGCAAACTCTATACCTGCTGCGCCATAACGACGCTTGATGAATGCGTCTTCGGCCCGCCGGGCATGATGTCTGGCACGCTCATGCCGTTGTTGTTGCCGATTGTACTGCCAATAAGAGAACTCGCAGCGCCAGCGTAAGAGCGATAACCATGTACCCCAGTGTTTGCGACTGACATTGATGGACAGCTCAAGCACTTCTGTTTCGGTTCGTTGCGATGACTTGGAGCTGTCATGCATACGATACGTACTGAATAATTCGTCGATCCGGTGGAAGCGATAGTGCTGGCTAAACCGGCAAAATAAATCATAATCAAGGGCATGGTGTTCATTAATATCCAAGTTGCCGCAACGCTCCCAAACTGATCGGTGCCAGAAAACCGATGGCTGGGGTATGGTGTTGAAGCCGCGTTTCCAGATGGCTAAGTGCTCAAAATGGTTGATGTACTCGGCAGGATGTTCAATGCCAACATACCTTGAGTCCTCGCCCGTAAAAATACAGCGCCCCATGATCACTTGCCGGCCTTGGGCTGGATCAAGTTCGGCAGCCACACGATGCAGTGTTCCCGAAAAATAAGTATCATCAGAATTTAGAAATGCCAATATTTCACCAGTGGTACGTGCAAAACCGCGATTCAAGGCATCCGCTTGTCCGGTATCCTTTTCTACAAATAATTTAAAAATCGTCGGATATCGGTTTACAAAGTCTTCTGCTATGGCAACCGAGCCATCCGTTGATCCGGCTTCCTGGATAATCACTTCCAGCGCAGGATAATCCTGGTCGACCAAGCTCTGTAATGTTTCAGGCAGGTATTGCGCCTGATTAAAGGAGGGTACAACAATCGATAGCGTTGGCAATGGCTTCATGGGTTAACAACTATAAAATTTATCATGGACACGTTGGTAGATAGATAGCGTTTGGATAGCGCTACGACGGGCGGAAAATAGCGGGCGACGGCGTATAGCCGCTTCGGTAAGTGCCAATCTCAGTTCGGGTTTGGTGGCGATATCCAGCAAGCTTTTGGCAATTTCTTCAACGCTATTTGGGTCAAAAGTGAGTGCGGCTTCACCGGCTAATTCAGGTAGTGATGTTACATTTGAACACAGCACCGGCTTACCGGCAATAATGGCTTCTGCTACCGGCATGCCATAGCCTTCAAAAAGTGACGGAAAAACCAGCGCCAGACAGCCTTGAAAAAGCGCACGTACTTCCAGCGGTGAACGAAAACCCAAATGCACGACACGCCCGGAAAGCTGATTGTCACGAATAAAAATTGCCGCCGGGTGGTCTTCAGGAAAAGTCCGACCGGTCATGACCAGTTGGGTATCTTTTGGCAATTCTGATACGACACGCGCAAAGGCCTCAACCAGTCTGGCATGGTTTTTATGCGGCCAACAATGTGCTGGAAAGAAAAAGAAGGGGGTTGACAGTTGCATTCCTGCCAATAAAGCAATCCTTTCAGCATCTCTTAAGGGCTGCCATACGTTACGGCTTGGAATGATCCAAACAGTGCTCATTTTTTCGAGCGGAATACCGTATTGACGATGGACATCTTGACGGGTAAACTCTGAAATGCAAATGATGTGTTCCGCACGTTCAGCTGATTCCCGGTACAGTCGCTCCCTTTCCGCGTAAGCCTCCGGGGAGAAGAACTCTGGATAATGAAGGTGTTGCAAATCATTGATGGTCAATACGCTTGGAAAGCCGATCATATCCGGATGGGTGTAGCCG
>CAIQND010000405.1 GCA_903873045.1 uncultured Methylococcaceae bacterium
CGTAACAGCGTTTAAATCTTATATGCAGGATGCGAGTAAAATCATCTGCGTTATGCAGAAAATGCGTGAGGATTTTTCTATAGCTGGCTAATTCATCTAGCCAAACGGCTTGGAAATTATTTATCTGAAAAACTATAGGCACGAATTGCCGCGTTCTCTAATTTTTTATCATGTTTTTTGGCTTTTTTTAATCGACGTTGTACAGTTTGTGGGTCACAGCTTTTGGCTTTTTTTTCATAGAGGGTATATTATTTAAAAAATCAAATTAATAAAAATCCGGCTATTATCTAACAAAATTAGCCGGAAGATTATATTTTCAATCCGTCGTAAGTTGTTGTTTCTTTATGATGGTTTGATATGCTCTGAATGGCAGTTATTTATAATGCCGAAAATTAAGTATTTTCATCAGCCCACTCCTAAGCTGAAAAATTATCCGCTTGGGAACCAGCGAAATAATCATATTTTTTAAGATTTATAATCAAAAGCTGATATAATTGTCAGCTTGTTAAGACGTGGCAGCAATAGCAACGGATTTAACCTATACCTAAAATAAATAATTGTGATATAAAATATCCAATTACCAATCATGCGCCCGTAGCTCAGCTGGATAGAGTAATCGGCTTCGAACCGATTGGTCGGGAGTTCGAATCTCTCCGGGCGCACCATTTTTAAATACAAAAGCTTTGCTATTACTAAGTTGGTTGTATGGATACCTTCTTAATTGTTGGGTCGGTGATCATACTCGTTTATAGTCATATATTTTAAAGCCTGTTTTCGTTTCAGAAAACAATTAATCCCGCTCTTATCAGGCAGCATAATCAGCTATTAAATACCCGTTGTCATCGGTATTTTAGTCAATGTTTTGACTGTAGCTGGCAAGCCGGTTGGGTTGATAAGGAATACGCAAGAAATAACTTAGACATCTTGCTCCCTCTCCCTTCGAGCATAAGTATCTACACAAGTACCAGCTCCTTCTCCCTTGAGGGAGAAGATTGAGGTAGGGGGGGGAATATAACTACTTGATTTCATTTTTCTCACTCCAACCCTTTTCAGCAGGAAAGGGAGCTTGATGGTTTTCAACTCATTATTTTTATTATGCGAAAAAGTTGTGTAGATACCTGCGCTTCGGGAGATGATTGGGGTGAGGGGGTATAAATTGTCAAGTTATTTCATGTACGTTCCTAAGTGGCTTAAATAGAGCGATATCAAATTATAGTTAAGATATAAATAACGGACAAAGAAAATTCTATGGCAACTTGGCGACTGACTCCTAAACATAAAAAATCATTCATTGAAATTGAATCTTGGAAAAAAGACAAGCTTGAATTAGTCCACGATATTGTTTGGCGTTCGGGTTCTTTTACCATTGTATCCGATACCAAACCTGAAATTGATCTGGGTAATAAAGACGGTTTAGACCCTGACGATAACGAATATAGCTATGAGTTCGAATTTGAAGAATCGGATGGCGGTCATGGCGAATATACTTACCCCGAAGGATTATCTGCCGGTGAAGAAGCCAATCTTGAAGCGTTAATCGAGAAAGATGGTTTGGAAAAAGCAGGTTGGATTTATGGGGGTAACGAATACTACCTAATAGGCGAGCTTGAGTTAACA
>CAIQND010000406.1 GCA_903873045.1 uncultured Methylococcaceae bacterium
AATATTGCTGGGGGAGAGCAGTGCGGCATTAAGCGCGATGGGCGATTGTTTGAAAGGAATATTCATCGGTCAGTGATTGTTTTAAGTGTAGGTGGCAATTATACCATTATTAGCTGGCGTTTTCGGACAGCCTCCTAGGCTATCGGGATCAGCACTTCCTCCCTGCTTTGATGACCAGACTTCCGGTGCTACAACCATCTCATGGATAAGGACATCAACGCCGTTTGCGTTATCAATCATAATCTGGCTCGGTTTGGTATCTCCACCGTAGATCATGGATAAGTCATTCCACTCCAGCTTGTAGCTAATCGAACCATTACGATCATGTACCGCCGGGAAAAATGAAATTTTCACGTCATTAGTTTTGTCGTAGTAAGCAACCCATTTCTTCTTGCTCAAATGCGCTTTATTGTTTGTATTCAAGGCATCATTTGTTGTCCAAGTAGTCGGGAGAGCTGGAGGCTTGCTGCCCCCGACCGCCAATCCAGTTCTGTCGCAAAAATGTCATAGCCATCACCTTCCGCGTCGTTCCATTGAGTTCCCCAGAAACTTTGGGATTCCGTATGCCAACGATTCATTTCACGAAAGTGATATGCGAAATTACAGGTGCCATCGTCATAGTCTTTTTTAGTCAATGGGTCGTTTACAAATGAACGCGATGGCCCCCAAATATAAAGCGGTGACTTGCCATCCTGCTGTGCCCCGAAGCAATAGATCTGGGTCAGATCACTCATGTGGTCTCCGTGCAAATGAGTCAAAAAGACTTTTCGCATTTTTGACATCTGTATTCCCATCGCATCGTAATTGATTGACGAGCCCGTACCACAGTCGAAGACGAAACAATCATTGTAGGCCTGATCGTATTGACCATTGGAATTCTTGCCGTTACCCAGCTCCACAAAGACACTGGCGGCAGCCTGGGCGAGGCGTAGTATTGGAGAGGTTCCCATGAACGATATCCGCATTTCGCCTTTGGACAGTGGTTCCCCAGGAATGAAGGGCTTTAGTGACTGAAAATAAGTGTTTTGCTGTGAAGGATCTGGATGAGAATCTTCGTTCCATCCGGCTTCAGTTACGCTACTTGCGCCCACGGCCACGCCTCCCAACGCGACTCCGGAAATTTTTAATATTTCTCGTCTTGTGAATTGATTATTACTCATAACATTCTCCGCAATGAAGTATTATTAAATGGGTATTGAACTCAAGAGCTTACAATACTCAGGCTATAGAACTGCAAAAAAAAAAATTACACACACTATTTTTGGGCATCCTTCATTCCTTGGCTTACACTTTTTGCAATACCAATCGCGTAGGCCGAATTAGCGGCAGCGTAACCCGACATACAGAGATTATTGGCCTTTTTTGTGATAAAAAAGTGTCAACCACTTTTGGGTTTCTATGAAGGATGTCTATTTTTGACTGAAAAACTCAACACTGATAAATAGTAAATATTGAAAATCGCGTTCAACGCAACGCGATACAAACTTGACTGTACGTAAAGAAAGTTAAGGCAAGTGTGATTAGTCAAGAGCCATTTGCGCTGTAAAATAACACCTTGATTAATAAGATAATTTATTTTTAAAAAATTATCTTATCATTCTAACATATTGTAATTATTAGCTTTAATTCTGTGGTGGAAATTTGTAAAAAACGCATTCCATCAAAATCTACCCCCCTCAAACCCTGATTCTGCCGTTGAAAATTGGGGTGAACGAATTTTACGGTGCGCTACAGACTAGAAATATCAAGGCTTACCGAGCAGCGCAAATGGCTCGTGAAATAGAGAATATAAATTATTTGCTAACGTTAATCTATTCGTAGATTTACGTAGGCGACAACTATTCTGACGTAGGGGGATACCGATCAGTAAGTGCAATGACTTAACGCAAGAAAACCATAGCTCTCTTTGTCATTATCATGAACAGGACTACTTTATGATAAAATTCATACTAAATGAGTATGTTAAACCAAGACCTTGGTATAAAATCATCAATTTTTTTTGAAAACTATTTACTATGCAAATTATCGCCATTTATCCGGGTACCTTTGATCCCATTACCAATGGGCACTTGGATATCATTGCCAGGGCATCAAAACTTTATCATCAGGTTATTGTTGCCGTGGCCGTCAACAGGGGTAAAACGCCGTTATTTTCTCTTGATGAACGGGTCGAACTGATCCGCTTAGTGACACCGGAATTTACTAATGTACGGGTCATTGGTTTTGATAATTTACTGGTTGATTGTGCCAAACAGCAAGGTGCTAATGTTATTTTAAGAGGTCTGCGAGCGGTTTCTGATTTTGAATATGAATTTCAGTTGGCGGGAATGAATCGCCGTCTTGCGCCACAACTGGAGACCATGTTTCTGACACCTGCCGAACAATATGAATTTATTTCTTCGACCATGATCAGAGAAATTGCGCAACTGAAGGGCGATGTGTCCTGCTTTGTCCCTGACGCTGTTCACCAGCGTTTAATAGAAAAATTTAATTAGGAATTATTGTGGCACTTATTATTAATGAAGAATGTATAAATTGTGACGTTTGTGAGCCGGAATGCCCAAATGCCGCCATATCACAAGGCGAGGATATTTATATTATTGATCCGGAATTATGTACCGAATGTGTGGGTCATCATGGCTTACCCCAATGTGTTGAAGTTTGCCCGGTCGATTGCATAGATAAAGACTCAGACCATGTCGAAGATCATGATTCGTTATATCAAAAGTATTTGAAGTTAACGCAACAACCTGTTTCGTAACATCAAGTTTACCGCGTTTTTAATAACTAATTTTTAGATTATTAGCCAATCCAAATAATCGATTTTGGTTACCCACTAAGCCAAGACAGTATTTTTTTTTAACAAGTTAGATAGATGGCAACGGGCGCATCAGCTACTTGGGGGACACAAGTAACTTTGCTCCTTCTCCAGCGGGAGAGGGCTTTAAGTAACTGAGCAACCCGATCTTTTAGTCGCTCCCCAAGTAGCGGATGCGCCCGATGGCAACTACCCTTGCTCTTTCTGGGTTCACCATGATTGTTCATAGTCAAAAAGTGTCTCGCCTTAGTAGGTAGGCCTTATTATCCAACCTAAAAAGTTTTATACCTTCGTGCTCTTCGTGGTGAAGCACTTTAGGGTTATCTTATTTCAAAAGACGTAAAAATCTCTGCTGATTCCAATTCAATCATTTCAACATGATCGACTCGAGCGGTGATAGGGCCTTTTTGGCACCATTTTATGAATGGCTCAAGCGTATTATCCGCTTGAGCCGTTATTTCGACCCGACCATCAGGCAGGTTTTTGACACAGCCTTTTATATCAAGTTGTCGGGCTTTTTTTTGAGTAAACACTCTAAAATAAACGCCTTGCACACGACCGGATACCAGCAACTTTACGCTACATGTCATTTTGTAATTTTCCAGCAATAATGGATTCTTGGATTGCGGGAAAAATCTTCCGGAATGGTGGCGGCGCTAATATCTTCAACGGTTAATTCGGACAGTCCTGGACTATCAATTTTAAAACGTCTGAAATTGGTAGAAAAATATAAAATGCCTTCAGGTGCCAACAGTGTCACTGCATTTTTAATAAGTTGCGCGTGATCATTTTGTATGTCAAATACATCCTCCATCCGCTTTGAGTTTGAGAACGTAGGTGGATCAAGAAAGATTAAATCATAGTGCCGAACTTCTGCTTTTTTGGCTTCATTTGCCAGCCATTCCAGGCAGTCGGCTTGAATAAACTCATGCTCTCCGGTATTTTTATTCAGAGCCATGTTGTTTTTGGCCCACTCCGTATAGGTATTGGACATATCTACTGTGGTAGTTGACGTTGCGCCCCCCATTGCGGCATGAACGGTGGCAGTGCCGGTATAAGCAAACAAATTTAAAAAGCGTTTGTTTTTAGCCTGTTGCTGAATCAGCAGCCGAATGGGTCGATGATCCAGAAATAAACCGGTGTCCAGATAATCTTCAAAATTAACCAATAATTTACAGCCGCCTTCTTCAATGAGGTGGAAGCGTCCCAGCTCCCCGTGTTTTTCGTATTGGTCGGTGCTTCTTTGTTTTCTGCGTATTTTTAAGAAAATATGATCACTGTTAACACCCAATACGTGAGGTATTTCAGCGAGTAATCCTGCCAAGCGCTGATCGGCCTTGTGTTGATCAATGGTTTTAGGTGGTTCATATTCTTGAACATTAATCCAGGTTTCCTCGCTCTGATAAATATCAACCGCAGCAGCATATTCGGGTAAATCGGCATCGTAAACACGATAGCAGGTAATCTCGTTTTGCCTGGCCCATTTGGACAGTTTTTTAAAATTCTTTTTCAGTCTATTGGCAAATTCTATTGCGCCAACCTTGCTGTCTTCTTTATCGGCAAAACTTACCGCTCCCAGCTCACGCCCCTTGCCGACATCCCTATCGGCAACAGCTTCCACTTTTGGCGCTTTCGTTTTGCCGGACTCTTTGTCAGTACGGCCTTCAGCTTCCGGCTTAAGTGTTTTTTCTACTCGCGCAACTTTTTCAGTGTCAATAACAGGCGATTCGGTTTTGCTAATCGCAATGACCTGAGCAATGCGTTCTTCCTGTGTTTTTGCTTTAGGAATAAAAAAACTGCTTTCTTCAATAGTAAAACGTAGTAATTTGCACTCCAGCGCTCCGTTATAAAGCGTAATCGGTTTTTGTGAGCGTATTCCCAAACGAAAACCCAACTCAGGATTGCTGATAATCATCGCGGCTTTCCAGCCGATAAAATGCGCTTTTAGTGATTCGCCAAATTTTTTATACAGTTCGGCGGTTTCTTGCTCATCACCCAAACGTTCACCGTAAGGCGGATTACAGATTAATAAGCCGGGTGTCCAGCTTTCAGCAGGTTCTGCATCCTCAATGTCACGACGTTCAACATGAATTTTATTTTGCAGGCCGGCATTGGCTATGTGTGTTAAAGCCGCGTTGACGGTGTGACGATTTTGATCAAAGCCGACCATAACGGGGAGTTTTTCCATGCCCGCTTTTCTGCGTTGCAGAGCTTCGGTACGTAATTTTTTCCAGCAGTCGGCATCGTGTTTTTTCCAGCCGATAAAACCAAAATAATCACGTAACAGGCCTGGGGCATAATCTGCGGCAATCATTGCGCCTTCCAGTAATAGCGTTCCTGAACCGCACATCGGGTCTATCAACGAACCGTTTCGTTTGGCGATTTCGGGCCAACCGCAACGTAACAGCATCGCAGCGGCAAGGTTTTCTTTCATGGGTGCTTGTATATTGACATCCCGATAGCCGCGACGATGCAGACTTTCACCGGATAAATCTAAACTAAGCTGGGCGATTTCGCCGTTTAAATAAACGTTAATACGAATATTAGGTTGTTCGGTATTGATGCTGGGGCGTTGTTGAAACTTGTCCCGCATCTGGTCAACAATGGCATCTTTAACTTTTAATGCGCCAAAATGGGTATTGTTAATAGCCTGCGAGTTTTTTGCGCTGAACGAAACGGCAAAAGTATCATCCGCGTTAATATGCTCAAACCAATTGATTTGTTGCACGCCATTGTAGAGATCTTCCTGGGTTTTTACCTCAAATGAGCTTAATACCAGTAAAATCCGGTTGGCAGTTCTGGACCATAAGCACGCCCGATAGGCTGTTTCCAGGTCACCCTGAAAGGCGACACCGGCCATGGTGGCTTTGATGTTGGTGATGCCGAGACTTTGAAGTTCTTCGGTAAGAATGGTTTCCATCGCCTTGGGCGTGGTGGCAAACAGTTGGTAAATGGGCATAAGATAAAAGGCAAAGGTACAAGGTGAAAGGTGAAAGATGTAAGGCTTTTCTTACACCTTGTTACCTTTCACCTGTGTTTTTATTGAATTTTGATCAGTTCAACGTCAAATATCAGCGTTGAGTTGGGGCCAATTGAGCCACCTGCGCCTTGCTCGCCATAAGCGAGTTCTGAAGGGATGTAAAAGCGGTATTTAGAACCTTCGGTCATTAATTGTACGCCTTCAGTCCAGCCCGGAATCACTCTGTTTAACGGGAATGAAATAGGTTCGCCACGACTGTAAGAGCTATCAAATTCTTTGCCATCCAGGGTTGTGCCTTTGTAATGCACCTTTACAGTATCCGTAGCTAAAGGTGTTGCAGTGCCGGTTCCCGGTGTTAAAATTTCGTATTGCAAACCACTTGCAGTGGTTACGATATTGGCTTTTTTAGTATTTTCTGCCAGAAAAGCAACGCCAGCTGCTTTATTTTCTGCGGGTGTGGTGGCATTGGCCATTGAAAACATAGTAATTCCTATCAGTATAACGGTGACAATTGAAATAATTTTAATTTGAATTTTTCTCACGGTTGCGCCTTTTAGTTAACGTAAAAAACGATAGTTTACCAAAAAACAGTTTGTTTTTTTTAATTCATTTTGCAAGTGCCCAATTGACTCTGAAATAATCGGGCCCGGTAAGCGACTTTTTCGGCTGTTCGTTGTAACCACGCCTTTTGTAAATAGCTTTTGTGCTGATAACCCTTATGTCCTTCATGATAGGCAAGGTATAAATTTTTTGCATCGCCTTTGGCTATACCCAGCTTGGCATGACTTTGGTTGCTGTACCAACCAATAAAGTCGGCGGCATCGGCAAAATCATCACGATCAGACGTCCAGCCACCGGCATCGTCAAGATAAAGATCCCACGTTCCATCAATAGCTTGTGCATAACCATAAGCACTGGTGGGTCTAAACCAGGGAATAATACCTAGCAGCCAGATGCGGGGCGGCTGTGCATCGGCGACAAAATGCGATTCCTGGTGCATAATCGCCATTTGTACAGGAATAGGCACGCCCCATTTTTCATACGATTGTTTGGCATCTGCATACCAATCATCTTTTTCTTGAAAAGTGGCGCATATATTGTCACTGTTTCTAGGCGGTGCCGCTGTGCAAGCCACTAAAGAGAATAAAAAAGGCAGTATGAGCGGGTGCTTCATGAGGTGGAGCAAGGTGTTTAACAAAATAGTGATAGCGGTATAATTTGAGTTGGTTTTGTAAGAAAAAATAAACATGGCTACAATTGTACTTGATAAACTCATAAAGTTGCGTATTCTGATTAATTTGAACACTGATTCTGGTCGAACTTGAACACCTAAAACCTAACGCATCGGTGGAAGTGAATTTTTACTCCAAGTGTTCAACTTGAGTCAAGGAATTCATTTTTTTGCGCATGGATTCGCCT
>CAIQND010000407.1 GCA_903873045.1 uncultured Methylococcaceae bacterium
GTCGCTCCCACAGTGGGAGCGACGCCCACGTCGCGACTAACGAAAACATTTTGAATTATCAGTGGTTGCCTCAGTCAAGCTAAAAAAACTGGAACAACAAATTATAGTTTATTCATCCTCACCCAGCTTTTTCCAACGCAAGCGATTGGCATTGGTCACAACGGTTACTGACGACATGGCCATTGCCGCACCGGCAATCATGGGGTTTAATAAAATACCAAACAGCGGGTACAACAAGCCTGCGGCAACGGGGATGCTGATGGTGTTATAGAAAAATGCCCCCATCAGGTTTTGTTTGATATTAATCACAGTAGCTTTGGATAACGCGATCACTTCGGGGACTTTTAACAAGGAGCCTTGTAAAATAACCACATCCGCGCTTTCAATGGCAATATCAGTGCCCGTGCCGATAGCCAATCCGACATTAGCCTGCGCCAAGGCAGGTGCATCGTTAATGCCGTCGCCGACCATGCCGACAATCTCGCCTTGATCTTGCAATGCTTTAACGACAGCGGCTTTATCCTGCGGCAACACTTGCGCCCTGACTTCTGTAATACCGGCTTGTGTGGCGATGGCCTGGGCTGTTATTTGATTATCGCCGGTTACCATGATGATGCGTAACCCTAAGTTTTTCAGCCGCTGTACGGCTAGTGCAGAGTCCTTTTTAATGGGATCAGAAACGGCAATGAGTCCGGCCACTTTACCGTCTACGGCCAGCAACATCGGTGTTTGCCCTCGTGCCGACAGCTCTTTAAGCCGGTCATTGTAATGAGTAAAGGTGATGCCTTTTGCGTCCATTAATGCCTCGTTACCAAAGGCCACGATTTGTTCGTTAATGTGCGCGGTAATGCCAAAACCGGCAATGGCTTCAAAGTCCCGGGCTTTTTCCAGTTTGATTTGCCGGGTTTCTGCTGCCTTCAAAATAGCAGCAGCTAATGGATGCTCGGAACCTGACTCGATACTAGCCGCCAAGTGCAACACTTGTTCGTGTGTATAGCCAGCGCTGGCTTCAATGGTGGATACCGTCGGTTTGCCTTCGGTGACCGTGCCGGTTTTATCCAATAGTAAACAGGTCAGTTTGCCTGCTGTTTGTAAGGCATCACCCTTGCGAATCAAAATGCCTGATTGTGCTGCCCGACCCACCGCGACCATCACCGAAATAGGTGTTGCCAAACCCAGCGCACAAGGGCAGGCGATAACCAGCACGGTCATGGAGGTGACAAAGGCATAACCTAATGACGGATCGGGGCCAAAGAGGTACCACACCCCAAAAGTCAGTACCGAAATAGCAACGACGGCGGGTACAAAAACACTGGAAATTTTATCGGCCAAGCGGGCAATTTCAGGTTTGCTACTTTGCGCTTGCCGCACGCTTTTAATAATTTGCGCCAAGGCGGTATCCCGACCTATGCGCGTTGCTTTAAACAGAAAGCTGCCGGTTTGATTCATGGTGCCTGCCACCACTTCTGAGCCGACACTTTTTTCTACGGGGATCGGTTCACCCGTCAACATGGACTCATCCA
Organism: uncultured Methylococcaceae bacterium; assembly: GCA_903873045.1. Taxonomy (GTDB): domain Bacteria; phylum Pseudomonadota; class Gammaproteobacteria; order Methylococcales; family Methylomonadaceae; genus Methylobacter_C. The sequence goes on from CAIQND010000407.1 coordinate 1,524, forward strand.
GCGTGGAATGCCCTTCGAGCAATATGCCATCAACGGCAATTTTTTCACCGGGTCTGACCCGCAGTGTTTCACCCAAGCCCACTTCTTCGATAGCAATATCAAGTTCTTCGCCATTTCTAACCACGCGAGCAGTGCGTGGTTGCAGACCGATTAATTGCCGAATCGCACTGGATGTTTTACCTCGAGCCATCGTTTCCAGCGAGGTTCCCAGATTAATAAAAGCTAAAATAACAACGGCTGCTTCAAAATAAGCATGTTTTGCCAAAGCGGGTAAAGTAGCTGAATAGTCAATAACGATACAGGAATACAGCCAAGCCGAACCGGTACCCAAGGCAATCAAGGTGTCCATGTTGGCCTGCCCCAGACTTAACGACTTGATGGCACCGCTGTAAAAATGCCA
>CAIQND010000408.1 GCA_903873045.1 uncultured Methylococcaceae bacterium
GAGGCAACGCCCAAATCATTTAAAAACCGACAGAAATAATGATAGTTATGTTCGTTGAAAACAATAAATCCGGTATCAACGGCATAATTTTTATCGCCCAAAACAACCGCATGGGTATCGGTATGACCGCCCGGATAAGTATTGGCTTCGTACACCGTCACCTGATGCTGTTGACTTAAATAGTGCGCCGCATAAAGTCCTGAAATACCGCTACCGACAATCGCTATGTTCATTATTGCTGCCCCTTTTTAATCAATTTTGAGTGTAACCGATTGGCGGGAACCGGCTGTAAATCCCAGATAATGCCAAACAGCGCCAGCAACCGAAGCAGATAGTAACTGATGTCAATTTCCCACCAAAAAAATCCCTGCCGGGCGGATACCGGATAATGATGATGGTTGTTATGCCACCCTTCCCCTAATGCAAACAACGCTATAAACAAGTTATTGCGGCTGTCATCTCCGGTTTCATAGCGCCGACTTCCTAAAACATGCGCCAGCGAATTAACAAACAACGTGCAATGAATCAACACGATAGTCGACACAAAATAACCCCAAACTAACATTTGCGGGCCATTGGTCTGTAATTCCGGAAATGCGGATTCCAGATACTGCCCCAAAAACAACATGGATAAGGCGTAAAGTATCGGCACAAGACTATCAAAACGATCCAGTAAAACCAGTTCAGGATATTTAATCAAGTCGCGGACACAATGCTCCTGTGTGGTAAAGTTTTTTAAACATAAAAACCAGCCGATGTGACTCCATAAAAAACCCTTTCTTGGGCTATGAATATCCTTTTCAGTATCAGAATAAAGATGATGACGACGATGGTGTGATGCCCACCAGAGTGGGCCTCGCTGGGTTGCCGTTGCGCCCAGTAACGCAAAAATAAACTGACACACGCGACTGGTTTTAAAAGCCTTATGGGAAAAATAGCGATGATAAAAAGCAGTAATGGCAAACATGCGCAGCAGATAAGAAGCCAAAGCGACCCATAACACAACCGGACTAAAGCCCACCACAAACACCAACAAGCAAGCCAAATGCATCAGTATAAAAGGAATGACCCGCATCCAGTCAATCGCCTCACCCACATTGTCAGCTATTTTTACGTTGCTGTTATCAAACCAGATAAAAATTTTGGACAGTATTGCTTGCAAAGACATCAACCACTCCGTAGTAGTCATTATTCAGAATTTTGGTATAAAGGGGCGTTAGCTGCAATGGGTTTGGCTAAAGCCGCTCCGGCCTGGTGATGTGTGAGCGAAAAAGCCATTTTCCAAAAAAGTCGGAATAAAAAACATGAGTTATTCAGTCGAATGTTAAAACGGGTTTTTTATTGGGTTGCCCAGAATTAACAAGAACACACTTAACTTAACATAACGTTTTAATGCGTCAATATCGTGACATGCTATTTTTAGCATCCTTATTGTTTTTGTCTTTATCAAAAAGACTAATGCCGATTAATTTAACTCATTACTTTTAAGAAAAAGAAAACTAATTGTATCCAGCCATTTACTTTGCATCGACATCACGTTAAATTAAAACAAGTCCATTTCTACCGGATAACACTTAAAGAATACAATTTCATTTTTTATCACCAGACAGGAGATTTTTATGCAAAAGACTATTGGCTATGCTGCCCATAATAATACCTCACCGCTCGTACCCTTCAGCTTTGAACGCCGTGACGCTTTGCCAACCGATGTCCGGATAGATATTCTTTTCTGCGGGGTTTGTCACTCTGACATTCATCAAGTGCGCAATGAATGGGGTAACGCGACATTTCCCATGGTGCCGGGTCATGAAATTGTTGGCAAGGTGACCCAAGTCGGTAGTCAGGTCAGCAAATTTAAAGTCGGCGATCATGTCGGTGTGGGTTGCCTGGTAGATTCTTGTGGCGTTTGTCCGGATTGTAACGATCATCTTCAGCAATATTGTAATAACGCTGAATTTACGTATAACAGCCCGGATAAGCATTCCGGCGGAACAAATTACGGTGGTTATTCCAGACAAATTGTCGTCAATCAGGATTTTGTACTTCACGTTTCAGACAAGCTGGATCTGGCTGCTGTAGCGCCTTTGTTATGTGCAGGAATTACCACTTATTCTCCGTTGAAGCATTGGAAGGTGGGTAAAGGCGATAAAGTGGGTATCGTTGGTTTGGGTGGACTGGGTCACATGGGGATAAAATTTGCCCATGCCTTTGGTGCTTATGTCGTACTTTTTACCACATCACCCGGCAAGTCTGAAGATGCCAAACGATTCGGTGCTGATGAAGTGGTGATCTCCAAAAATCCGGAAGAGATGGAAAAGCATCTTGCCAGTTTTGACTTTATCTTGAACACCGTGGCGGCACCGCATAATCTGGATGCTTATACTGCCCTACTAAAACGTGACGGTACTTTATGTTTGGTGGGTGTACCTGATCAACCGCATCCATCTCCTGCTATAGGCAACCTGATTTTTAAGCGTCGCAGCATTGTCGGTTCGTTAATTGGCGGCTTAAAAGAAACCCAGGAAATGCTCGATTTCTGCGCGGAAAATGCGATTACTTCAGACATCGAAATAATCCCGATTCAGCAAATTAACGAAGCTTATGAGCGCGTATTGAAAAGTGACGTGAAGTATCGATTTGTTATTGATTTGGCCAGTCTGCAACAGACGGAAGGTTAATCTCAAAAGCTTTTACCACGAAGACACGAAGCTTTTTTCTTTCTTCGTGTCCTTCGTGGTGAATAAGAGATCCTATCTTGATTTGATTGCCTGATGAGCTGCCAAAAAAGCGGCATAGTGATAGGTTAGTTGGTCGTGTGAATTGCCGTTGGGATTGTTTATAAACTCTTGTTCCAGTGTTCCCTGTACAGCTTGAGACCAGGGGGCTTTGGGAATAAATTCATAAAGCACCCTGCCCGCCAAACCAATCATTTTTTGCCCGATGCTACTCTGTGTTGACGTAACTCCCAGCAAATAAGGATTTGCCTGTGGCTGACTGACAGGCGGCAAGGGTTGTATATCCGCCCAATTATTATCCGGCAAAAAAGTCAGGTCTTGAGGGTTGGCAAAGGAAATCAACAAAGCGGGTATGCCCAAAATAAACATCAGTCCATATAACGCCGCTTTACCTGTCAGCGCCCAAAATATCACATAAGCAATAATCGCATACATAAGCGCTGCACTGACAAACAAAGCCGGAAATATCTTTATCGGCCAGTCTATAGATAAATGTTGCAGCAATAACTCAGAGTAACAAGCCGCCGTTGCTGAAAAAACCACAATGGGAAAATAAGCAATACGAAATGCCAGTAGCTGCAAAATAATAAAGCCATAGCGTTTGCCCTTTGTAGGTAATTTTTTTAGACCCCACAAAGACATGCACACCATTGCAGCCAAACCAGCCAAGTGAAAGCCGGTAAACAGCTGCCACGCCTGTGCCGCCGGATTTATTTCAATGCTAATACCCAATACGGCAAGCAGCGCCAGTAATATAAA
>CAIQND010000409.1 GCA_903873045.1 uncultured Methylococcaceae bacterium
ACAGGATGAGGGGGACGATCAAATAACAGGGGAGCTGACCATGGCCCTATCGGAATTGCTTGAGCAACAGGTGGACATTGCAATTATTCTTCTGCAAGGCTCGGTATTCGACCAAAGCAAGCCCAACAACATATAAAAAAAACAAGATTTAATTGTTAATTATTTGTTGTTGATATTGTTATTTTCGCCTACGCGAAAAAAGCTAGGCCGTCCTCGAGCAGGCAGGACGGCCTAGCCCGGTTGCGGAACGCAGCCGCAACTACCAAGTTTGCCTTAACGAAAAGCCAAAAAAAACGGATAAATCTGATGCACTACTAAAAACCACAAAACTAATAGAATGTGATTTTCCATAAAAATATTGGCAATTGACCCGCGCTTGGAGCGCGGCCCGGATGACTCCGGGGGCTGTTGGGACAAGGGCAGGGAAACACCCACTGCTGGACGCAACACAACTGTACCTGCCAAGGTTTTAGCATCCTTGTCGAACTATCACAGATATGGGGTGAACTTGGCGATTGAAAGAAAAATGCTTTAGACCGTCCGCGCCAGAGGTCGGCCAACCTTTGGTGGAGCCAAGTGGCGAGGTCTTGCAACGTAGGAACGAGGACACACAACTCCTCATGAGCGACAAAAAAAAGGAATTTACACCTTACCGCGCTTGGAGCGCGGCCCCGGAAGGACTCCGGGGGATTTTGGGACGAGGGCAGGGAACGCCCGACTGCGGGACACAGCCGCACCTACCAAGCTTTTTGCTTTGAAACGAAAAGCCACAAAAACCGGATACTCAACCGCAAATACTACAAATTTAGGGCGAACTATCACCAAACCCGGGTGAACTATCACAAAAAATAAATATCGTGACAATTGCAAAAAGATAATATAAGTAGTTGAAAATAAACTATAAAATAAATATAAAGCTTTAAAAAATACCGATCAAAAACAGCAAGAACTCACATCAATGGCAAATATGGTGCGAATTATCACTAAAAGCGGGTTACAAAAGCGGCTAAATACTACAAATTTAGGGCTAACCTTCATCAAAAATGGAAGACAAAAATCAATATAAACAATATGTTATATTCATATTGAAGCCAAAAGCCACAAAAAGCGGATTATCCCAACTATTACAAATTGCGGGTTAACTGCAACAATTTTGAAAACTGTAACAGTTAAAGAAAGTAAAGAGAGGGTCGTTACAGCGCTTGGAGCGCGGCCCCGGATGGACTCCGGGGGCTTTTGGGACGAGGGCAGGATAGCCCGACTGCGGGACACAGCCGCACCTGCCAAGCTTTTTGCATCCTTGGCGAACTATCACAGATATGGGGTAAAAAAAACAGTCACCAAAAAAAGCAACGGAAAGAAATCAAACAGATTCATAATTTTGAAGGAAATTAGCAAATTCAAACCTAAACCTGACATCATTTTCAGGCTGTGATTCTGTTGCAACCAATTTCCTCCATGATTTGGCAGTAATTGTATTGACAGTATTTCCGAAAATAGCCCTTAAACCCACTTGCTCAAGTTCTGGCCTTGCGTGAAACGCTTCCAATGCCAGATTTACACGCATACGGACTTCCTCTTTTGCCCTACGTTCAATTTCCTCTTGTTCGGCCTTTCTAACCATTGAATCGGAACGTTTTATCTCCTTTTTGCTTTCAGCTTCCAACCACGCCACATAATACCGTTCCTTCAATGCCATAGCCAGATAGGCCGGTGCATCCTTTACCTGTCCTGCTTCTTGTTTCGCATGGACAAACCGACAAGCGTTTAAAATATTCTCCTCTCCATATTCCTTAATCCATTTTTTGATCGTCAAATCGGCAATGCCATAATGCAATAAAGCCATTGCTGCATTTGTTGGAAAATCAACTAACTTAATAGGTTGAACCTCGACATCTTTACCCTTTGGTTCAACAGTGAATTTAACCTTTTTTATTTCGCGTTTATCCTTCAAATAATCTACAGAAGAAACAAAAATATCGGAATGCAAATTTATATCTTTGACTGACGGCTCAATAACCCTAAGCTTCAAATGACCGAACTTCTCATATTCGTTTTCGCCAATCCCAAAAAACAACCTCAAATCTGAAACATGAAACTCCCTATAAAAAAAACCTCCATCGCCCAAATACTCATAGGACTTTAACAATTCATACAGTCTAATGCTGTACTGACTCCTAAATTTCACAATGTAGCGCAGGTTATACTGAGTGAAATGGCTTTTAAGTTGCAACAGATACGGCTTCAATGACTTGTGGAAACTAATCCTCAAAACACCCTGCCCCCGTGTGTATTCGACATTGGACAGCCACGCAATGTAATGCCTATTATCACCAATGCTTAAATCCAGCCCCCGCGTAACCAACTGACGGGCGGCTTCCTCAACTTTTGAATAGACATCCCCTGTCCGTTCAATGCCAAACATTTCAGCGAACACAGAAACGTGCAGCTCGTAATCAATAAAATCATCATCGTCCGGCTGGATGATCGAGATCAATAGCAAAATTAGACGCTGCTCGTAAAGCGTTAGCTTATACCGTGCCTCAATCAACTCGTTGCTCTTTGTCACCAGATTTGTATTACTCATGCCGCACCTTGCTTTTTTCCTTGCTGCCACCCTGACACCATTTGGGAGCCATCGTCTAAATTATAGCCTAAAAACAGAACATATCACAGAAATATAAAAATGTGATAGTTCACCCCATATCTGTGATAGTTCACCCCATATCTGTGATAGTTCACCCCATATCTGTGATAGTTCACCCCATATCTGTGATAGTTCACCCCATATCTGTGATAGTTCACCCCA
>CAIQND010000410.1 GCA_903873045.1 uncultured Methylococcaceae bacterium
GCCCGTTGGCATCAGGATAAAGCGCAATTACTAAGCCGTGAAGGCAAGTTGGGGGTCAGAATTGGGCCAGCCGATGTCGTTGCTGACCTTGCCCCTGATTTGAACGCTATTCAACTGATTGAACTGGATTTTCCGGACTTTGCTGATGGTCGCTCATTTTCACAAGCCTGGCTGTTGAGAGGACGCTACCACTATTCAGGTGAAATTAGGGCAACCGGTCACTATATGACCGATCAAGTATTTTATTTGTCGCGGGTCGGTGTCAATGCATTTAATCCGGAAAAAGTTGAAGACCTGCCGATTGTTTTGGCCAACTTGAATGACTTTACCGTCAAGTATCAAGGCTCAATTAATTAACACGCAATTGTAAGTACTTACCCCCTTTGTAAAAGGGGGCTGAGGGGGATTTATTTAAAAAATATCCCCTAACCCCTCTTTTTCAAAGAGGGGTTAGGGGACAATGGCACTAAGTTAAGCCGTTGGCTGAGCGGAGTCGAAGCGAATTTGCAGGCTTCGGCTCCGCTCAGCCAACGGTTTATCTTGCCACGAGGCACTTAACTTAATGGCATTGGGGTTAGGGGATAATTACTGGTGCAGTCTTGTATCATATAAGTCGCAAATAATAGCCACTGCTTACTCCCTCTCCCTTCGGGAAAGGACTGGGGTGAGGGGGTAAGTAATCATTCAAAAATCTTTTAACATTTCTTAACATGATAAAGTGCTTGCAGTAACCAGGCTATGATGAAGTTGACTGCATTTTATTTTGTTAAAAGACTTTTGATCACTTACTTATAAATGGTTAATTTATTTAATTCAGGTTCCTTACCTAAACCCAAACACCCCTATTTTTTATTGGACTCTGCATGTATTCCCAAGGCATCAAAAAAAACATAGTCGTCCGCACCTTTAAAAAAAATCGTTCGCTGGCAGATGATATTCATCCCCTGTTGGAGCGGTTATTTTTAGCACGGGGTATCACGTCCGAAACAGAACTGGACAGGACGCTGTCAAAACTGCCATCGCCGTGGTTATTGTCGGGTATGGAAGCGATGGTGGAGCATTTGATTACCGCCATCAACGAACAGCAACGGATTTGCATAGTCGCCGATTTTGATGCCGATGGAGCCACCAGTTGCGCGGTCGCTATCAAAGGCTTGCAGTTGTTAGGGGCAGGGCAGGTGTCATTTGTGGTTCCCAATCGCTTTGAATACGGTTATGGCTTAACGCCGGAAATTGTCGAGCTGGTTAAACTGCAAAATCCTGAGGTCATTATTACTGTCGATAACGGCATATCCAGTATTGACGGCGTTAAGGCGGCAACAGAGGCCGGTATCAAAGTACTGGTGACAGACCATCATTTGCCGGGTCACGAATTACCCGCCGCCGATGCCATCGTCAATCCCAATCTGCTTAATGATCAATTCCCCTGTAAATCGCTGGCAGGCGTAGGCGTTATATTTTATGTGCTCATGGCCTTGCGTAGCCGGTTAAGGGAACAAAATTGGTTTGAGAGTCATCAGGTTCCTGAACCTAATCTGGCTCAATTACTCGATTACGTTGCTTTAGGTACGGTTGCTGATGTCGTTGCACTGGAGCAAATTAACCGTATTTTAGTCCATCAAGGTTTATTAAGAATACGCACTGGGCGTTGTCATCCAGGCTTGAATGCACTCATTGAAGTCTCGGGCAAAAATCCTCAAACCCTTGCGGCATCTGATTTGGGTTTCTCATTGGGCCCCAGACTCAATGCAGCGGGGCGTATGGATGATATGTCACTGGGTATTCAATGTTTATTAACGGATGATCCGGCGCTGGCAAAAGACATGGCGTACCAACTTGATCAGTTAAATAATGATCGTCGGGAAGTTGAGGCCGTTATGAAGCATGAGGCCATGGCTTACTTAACGGACATGAAAGCACTGGATAGACACCATTTACCGTCAGGTGTTTGTTTGTTTGATACCAACTGGCATCAAGGTGTTATTGGTATTTTAGCATCACGCATTAAAGACCAGGTACATCGACCGGTTATTGCTTTTGCACCTGCGGGTAAAGACTTAATAAAAGGCTCGGCACGCTCTATTCCAGGTGTGCATATTCGTGATGTGTTAAGTGATATTGCTGCGTTACATCCCAAATTACTCAGTAAATTTGGTGGTCATGCCATGGCCGCCGGTTTAAGTTTAAACATGCACGACTATCCAGCCTTTGCCTTGGCTTTTGATGAGATGGTCAACAAACGTTTGGCAAGTGTTGATTTGGAACAAAAAATACTCTCTGATGGCGAATTGACAGAACAAGAAATGTCGCTTGAAATCGCCGAGTTATTACAAAATGCAGCCACATGGGGTCAAGAGTTTCCGGAACCTGTTTTTGACGGGATTTTTGATGTGATTCAAGTGCGCATTGTCGGGCAACGACATCTTAAATTGGTACTGAGAAAACCTGACGGTGATCTGGTGATCGATGCCATCGCTTTTTTTGTCGAAAAACCTGAACATTGGTTAGGCTTAAGACAAATAAAGGCTGCTTACAAACTCGATATTAACGAATTTAGGGGTAATCGAAGTGTGCAGTTTATTGTGCAGTATTTTGAAAAAATAACCTGAAAAAGACGGATAAACCCAAGCACCTCAGAGAGCGTGTTGATTTTTAGTGGCTCTTCTTACTTTGGCGTGGTCGCGTAATCAGAATTTATGTAATATTCACAAGAGTTATGATAAAGTTAACGCTGTCATGTCGCTAATTAAATATGTTTAATATCTAGGCAGTTGCAGACCAAATAAAAATAACTATAACGAGGTTTACATTAAATGAAATTATTAAAAAGCGCTGTCATAGCAACTACATTGGCACTTTCTTTAGCATCTTTTTCGACGACTGCTGATGTCTGTTTGGGCATGGCATGTATGTATAATAAAATGACTGCCGCTGAAGGCATTGATGCTACTTTAGTCCAAGTCAATGAAGCTATGAAAGCCATCAATGACAAAGCGGCGGAGGATGTCATTATAGGGAATATCAAAGAGGCATTAGCGGTAAGTAAAGAAATCAATGCTAATGATAAAGTTGACCGTAATCGTAACCGTGCTAATGATTCTTTGAAAAAAGCGCGAGCATCTGTAAAAGGCGGAGATTTTCCTAAAGCAACAGAATTTCTAAAAGAAGCGGAACAACGTTTTTCAGAGCTTAAAGGCATGATTGATTTAACTCAAGCAGATAGGGTATCGCAACAGACCAACTTGATCAATCGTATTATGGATACGAAGGATGCCGCAGCAGGTGCCCGATAGATAATGCAGTTACAACGGGTGTAGCAAGTAGTCTTGATATAAGGTAGTGGAATCGATGAGTTCTAATTGTTCAAATTGTCGATTCCGCTTTACTGCATTAAATATATTGTAAAAGTACCAATGATTTATCGTGATTGACTTCCGGCTTCGATGATTTGCCCAAAA
>CAIQND010000411.1 GCA_903873045.1 uncultured Methylococcaceae bacterium
AACTGTTCATGGGGCCGTAAGAATAAGGCACACCATCAACGATATAGCCAACACTGCTATCCATTTGATCCGTTAAGGGCACTTGTCCGATACCCCGTAAAGTCAAGCCTGCCGTGCGTGAGTTGCCAGAATTCCATTTGACATTACCAACGCGCTTTAAGATTGAGTCCATATCAAGTGATTGTGTGGATTTTAGCTCATCACCACCGACGACTGAAGCGGAGCGGGTTACTTCTTGTAGTTGTGCAATTTTGGGTCGGGTACGCCCCTTAACCACTACTTCACCCAAGTCCTTGGTTTCCTCGACTTCTTCTTTTGCTGCTAGGACTTCAGCAGGTTCGGTTGACGCTGTTGCAGGCGCCCCAGAATCAATAGGCGATGTTGCGCCGATAGCCGGTGCAGCTGCCCCTCTTTGCGCCGCTTGCAATTGTTCAACCTGTTGACGCAAACGCGCATTTTCTGCTTGCAATTCATCCACCGCATTAACTTTATGGGTTTTATTTTTGGCTTTTCTTTTGGTGTCAGCCGCCTCAACGTCCGCAAAAGTCATCAAGGAGGCGCTGGCCACCAAAGCCGCTGCCACACACACGAAAAGTGTCTTTTTGCGGTTTACATTGAGTGGGATAGGTTGTTGTCGGTTAATGCCATCTAAAAAAACACCTGCTAAATTCTGCTTCATTATTTATTTCCCTTATTTAAAAAAATCAAACCCACTCACTGCTTCAACGATATGAAAGGTACATTAGGTTTTTGGCTAGCCAACCGTCATCAATCTTGTGTTGATGATTAATTCAGCCAGTAACATCCTCGAAATACGAAGGGTTATTGTGTTTAAAGCAAACGTTATGCCATTTGTTTTTTTAGTTGAATTTTTATTGATAATATTTAAGGAGGTTATTAATCAATGCATTGATTTATAAGTATTATTTTTATTAGATGCCGGCTTTCATTTTTTCAAAAAATACTATTTTGATAGGCTGTTTAATGATTTTTAATTGATTTCAACTGCTTATGGATAGACATCCTCTGTTGATGCCGTGCCTGTGAATCAGCATATTGGAAATTAGTCGCGGGTTAGCGACAGCGTAACCCGACAAATCGAAGTGTCTTAAAGATATTACAGACTACGAAGACACGAAGTTCACGAAGAAAAACCAAAGAAAAATCTTCGTGTTCTTCGTGTCTCGGCAACTGCTCCTGCGTTGCTCTACCTCCTGCATCCATGCAGTCGTTCGTGGTGAAATGTTTTAAGTAACTCACCGTTATTGTTACGACGGGTGTATCGAAGATCAGTCGGGGGAGTTTTATGCGAGCTTGTAAAGGATGGGCTTTCCATGTACAGGGGCGGTATTTGGAATTAACCGGGAATATGGCTCCGGGAGCGCCGAGCCCCAGCTCGGCACGGGATAATCAGGCAGATTAAGGGATGACGGCTTACTTGAACACTTGTGTACGATAAGCGCCGAGCTGGGGCTCAGCGTTCCTGGAAAAGATTATTATCTGTTCCGGTTTAGGTGATAACTCACCTAAAGTAACTATTCAGTCCCCCTCTTTGAAAAAGAGGGGTTAGGGGAGATTTTTTAAATAAATCCCCCTCGTCCCCTCGCTTTGCTCTCCCCCTTTTTCAAAGGGGGAGGTGAATATTTACCACCTAAACCGGTTCGTCCCGTTACTCTTTAATACGAATCAGGTCATGGCAACCTTTGCAGGATTCGCCGACTTTACCAAACTGGGTTTTGATTAAGTTGACATCACCGGTTGCGGCTACTTTTGCCAATTCATTTGCGGCTTCGTTAAAGGTATTGGCAGCGACGGTCACTTCGGCTTTTTTCTGGAAAAATTCAGGCTTCAG
>CAIQND010000412.1 GCA_903873045.1 uncultured Methylococcaceae bacterium
TGTGGGCACCATTGCCGCCGCATTCTATCCCAAACCCGTGGTAGTGCGCATGTCCGATTTTAAAACCAATGAATACGCCACCTTATTGGGTGGACGCTGGTTTGAATTTGACGAACCCAACCCGATGATCGGTTTTCGCGGTGCCTCCCGTTACACCCATCCAGCCTACGCAGAAGGCTTTGCGCTCGAATGCGCCGCCATGAAACGGGTACGCGATGACATGGGCTTGACCAATGTTATCCTGATGATTCCCTTTTGCCGCCGTGTCCAGGAAGCCAAAAAAGTATTAGATTACATGGCCCAACTGGGGTTAACGCGTGGCGAAAATGACCTGGAAATTTATGTGATGTGCGAAATCCCCAATAACGTCATCTCGATTGATGCCTTCTCCCAATATTTTGACGGCTTTTCCATCGGCTCCAATGATCTTACCCAACTAACCTTAGGCGTAGATCGTGATTCCGCGATTGTCGCCGAAGACTTTGACGAACGCGACCCCGGCGTTAAAGAAATGATCCGGCTGGCTGTAGAAGGCTCAAAACGCAACGGTAAACATTGCGGCTTGTGCGGACAAGCGCCGTCGGATTATCCCGAAATGGCAGAATTTCTGGTGGAAATCGGTATCGGCTCCATGAGTTTGAATCCCGATACCGTGTTACAGACTACCCAGTTGGTGCTGGAAACTGAAAAGCGGTTAGGTAGAGCTTAAGTGGAATAAAAGGTAGGATGGGTTTCAGCTATTGCCTCTACCCATCCTACAAGCCACGTACACTTTTTGCTGTGGCGCGGGTTAAGGCTAGCGCCTAACCCGACAGATATTATTAGTATTTTTGTAAAAAAAGTGTCAACTACTTTTGGGCTTCTGTGAAGGATGCCAATTCTTTTATTGAAAAACAATTTAATTAATTGGTCACGATTGCTCCCAACAATTAAATTTTATATGCTTTGCAAAACCACTATTGGTAGGATAGTATCACCACCATGAAAATAGAAATTGTCACCACACTCAAACGCCAGTAAAGCTGTCTACTTATCGTGAAATCATTGTTGATCCATGCCGTATTTTTTATCGGATTGATCAGAGCAAAATATATATTCTTTATGTCATGCGTGGAGAAATGCGGCTCCGGCCGCATTTAATTGATGAACGTCTAAAGAGAACAACGATTAAGTCTTAATTTAAACCTCTGTAAGCCGTTCAAACTTATAAGATCAATCAAGTCTAAGCCATTAATTATGTGATTTTATAATACCTGCGTTGTGAAATGGCACAACGTTAAACATTTCAGGTGGGTGATAGAAGCACCCATTCGGTGTATGACGCTTCGCTTATACACCCTACGCACCTTACAAATAGCCATTGCCGTTTGTTTGCTTCAATTGATTTTATTTGGATTATTTGCCAAGAACAGAAATGGATAATGGTTAAAATTCAGAGTCGCAAGGATTACAGTTAATTGCTCAGATTGAGAGCATGATTTTCGTAACATAACGTTTTATTAATAGTGAGATAAAAACCACCTACACTGATATTGATTTCACCCCCTCCTTTTTTGCTACACAGCAACCTAAAACAGGCTAATGAGATGGATCCCGATTTGCCAAAAAACTCATGTTCAGATTGCCGATTATCTGATTTGTGTCTTCCTTATGGATTACAAATTAATGAGGTCGAGCAACTTGCAAATATTATAAAAGATAAACGGCTTTTACGATCGGATGAATTATTGTATTCACAAAATGACCAGTGCCACAGCTTATATGCCGTTAAGTCAGGTTCTTTTCGAAGTTTTATTGTTAATGCCGAGGGTATCGAGCAAACGATAGGGTTTTATTTGCCCGGTGAGCTAATGGGCTTGGATGCCTTATTGCATGGACGCTTTAGCTGTTCTTTGGTGGCGCTGGAAACGGGTTCGGTCTGCGAACTGCCGTTATCCCGCCTCAATGAGTTATACGCTGAAATACCCAGTCTTCAACACCAGATGATGCGAATTTTAAGCAAGGAAATTGCCTCAGACCGTGAACAGATATTGTTGCTTGGACATCGTACGGCAAAAGAAAGAATGGCAACATTTTTATTGATGCTGTCAATTCGCTATGGTGCTTTGGGGTATTCAAACACTGACTTTAACTTGAGTATGCGTCGTCAGGATATTGCAAATTTTCTGGGGCTTAGTAATGAAACAATCAGTCGTCAACTGACTGAATTGAGTAAAGCGGGTGTTATTATCGTCAAGCAACGGGTCATTCAAATTATTGACCTCAATTTACTCAAGTCGATTGTCGAACCCTGTTACGGGGAAGCATTTGCTGTCAGCTGACTGAGCAAACTTTATTGGTATCGATGGTGATATTGCCGGTGAAATAGTATTTATTTTGCTGCGATCGATGATGTTTTGCTGCCAAGAATGGACAACTCATTCGTTGTTCATTTCGGCAGCGACCACTCTACATCAACTTAATCCGCTTTAAAAATCGCCTATTTTTCTAATGATGATGAAGGCTTTTCAGCGCCTGGTTTACTTGGGCCGGTACCTGAATCACAGGCTGTAAGTGTCATAACAGCAATAACAAGCAATAATAAATGGCTAATAATTTTCATGGGTTCTTCTCGTTTGTTAGTATAAATCGACAGTTGCTGCTACCTGAAAATGCTGGGGTAAGCAGATTTTTTATCCTTATTCGGGAATGGCTATTCTTACATTAAAAGTCACACTTGATATTGATCCAGATCAAGAACTCATCAAATAAAGTAATTTCACTTGGCTTATTGTGGCCCTTCATTTGGCCTAAAAGCCCGATGTTTAAACCAGCAAAAAAGATTGATTAAAGATTGATTAGGAATACGCACGAAATAACTTAGGTATCTTGCTCCCTCTCCCTTCGGGAGAGGGTTGGGGTGAGGGGATATAAATGGTCAAGTTATTTCATGCGCGTTCATTAATAAAAATGTAACTACTCAGCCCAATTCTAATGGCCGGACGTGATATTCATCCCGTCCGTAACGTTTGTTGTTATCGGTATTACAAAAACTACCAAACTGCCAACCACTACAATCCAAACCTTTGAAGCGGAGCGCATGCCCCGCCTCGCTCAGTTTATTTAAAAAATCGCTCCTAACCCCGGCCTCCGAGAATGTGTTGGTTTTTAGTTGGAGCAGACTGGTAAGTAGGTGAGCAAAAGTCTTTTAACAAAATAAAATACCGTCAACTTCATATAGTCTGCTTGCGGCAAGCACTTTGTCATGTTAAGAAATGTTAAAAGACTTTTGAACGATTACTTAGTTCACGACCCATAAATCACCGCAACCTTGCGGAAGCTATTTGGCTGTATCATCCTGACGAGCCTGAAGGCGATGCCATGGACACCCACTGACGCACTTCCAATACCCGTAGGTATTATGAATTCTGGTTTAAATCAAGGCGAACCTTGACGGCAGGCGGGCGGACTGGCGAGCCGAAAACCGATGTTGTTGTTGCGGTTATCGGGCGTGTTCCTGTTGCGGTAGGCCGAACGCACGTTCTGTGGTTCATTATTCCAGGAACCACCTCGCAACACACGGAGAGACTCGGCATCACCCTCGCTTAAAGATTATAGACGCGAACAATGTTTTCCGCAAACCTTCGGTTTCACCGTGGATAGCATGACCTATCCAGCTTCTCACTCGTGGGTGTATTTGCTCCCAATCCAACTTGCCTTGACGATAAAGCTGAGCCATTTTTCGAAATCGACGGTTAAAGGCATGTCCATTATCGTTGCGCAGCTTTCGCTTATGCGGGAATACCTGATAACCGAATAAATCGATACCACGACAGGTATGGTAGATATGCGCTTTGCGTGGATGCAAGTGCAATCGATCTTCAGCCAGCCGTTCACGCAGTTTTTCACGAAGCTCATGCAAGCTGTTTTTGTCCCTGCCTAGAATCACCAGATCATCGACATACCTGAGATAGGGGCTGATCTTAAGTTGCTCCTGGATAAAATGATCCACGTCATCCAGGTAAAGATTGGCGAGAAACTGGCTGGTTAAGTTCCCAATGGGCAATCCGGTGCGCCGTTCGATTAATGTCAGCAAATCATCTCCCAGAAAATAATCAAAGTCTGACCGCCCTGTTGCCACCGGCGTGGTATCAATAATTCGATCAAATAAATCCAGAACAAATTTGTCTTTCAGGTAATGACGCAGCTTTTCTTTCAAGATCACGTGATCAATAGAGGGAAAATATTGCTGAATATCCATCTTTAATACGTAAGGATATTTTTTTGACCATTCTTGATAGCGATTTACCGCAGCATGTACGCCTTTACCTTGACGACAAGCGTAACTGTCGAAAATGAAGCGGCGATCAATGGCGGGTTCAATGACATTCATTAACGCATGATGAACCACACGATCCCGAAACGGGGCAGCAGCAATCTGACGTTTTTTACGCTCGTAAATGGTAAATAGCCGATAAGGGCCGGGTTGATAACTGAAATCGATGAGGTCTTGCTGCAAGCTGAGCAGCTCGCTTTCTAAATTTAGTGTAAATTCAGCGACAGCCGGTTTTGACTGTTTACCTTTGCGAGCCTTGCGGTAAGCACTGAGCAGATTATCAAAGCAAGTGACATCAGGCCAAATTCTACCCAAGCGTTTCATGGTTTGAGGATTTTATTGAGGAGTTTCAACACTTTTTAACCAGCCGCCGACTTGCTTACCTAGCTCTTCTAACAGTCTGGCGCCATGTTCGTAACGCTTGGCAGGGATAGTTTGCAACTCATACGCCATTCTCCATAGATGCCGGATGACCGCCAGACCGTTGTTTGCGCGTTTTAACAGGTCGCGCTTATTTTTAACATAGGCCGCTTCAACCAAACATTCGAGTATTTCAAGCAAACCGGATTCCAGTCGCTCACCGAGCGTAAACCGTCGGTTTCTGGGGAAATTATCCAGTAAAGGTATCAGCCAGGTCAACAGATTGTGGCAGTCCTGAACCGCTTTGGGCAGAGTATTTTGAGTCATTTAAAAAAATTTTCGATGGGGGCGCTGCCCATACGCATCAAGCTAAGCGCAGTCAGCTTGGATCAGATCCTCACGGAGAGTATCAGCCAGATCCGCAAAGCTGTCCAAATACCCCACTTGCAGGGCAATTGCGCTCCAGGTCGTGAGACGTTTTCGCTTCTGCTTAA
>CAIQND010000413.1 GCA_903873045.1 uncultured Methylococcaceae bacterium
TTTTAAAAAGTTATCTCCCGTTGGTTAACCAACGTTGTAAGTGCTGTTGCAAATTTTTAAGCTCGGTTCCGCAGCAAAGTTCAATAGCAAGCTCTTTGGCTCTTGCCCGACTGGACTTATCCAGGTGATTAAAACTCACCAGCAGGGCGCGTCCTTGCAGCCCGCCCATTAAATCGCGAAGGCTATCCAGTTTATACAGGACATCCGCATCTTTGTCTTCTTTAAAGCGTTGGGTTTTGCATTCAATCAGGTGCAGACGATTGGCTTTGATAAGCCCGATATCGATTTCGTTTTTAACCACCGCACGCCCGGCGGCTTGTCGTTTGAGATTAATGTTACAGGCAACATCTTGGATGCCCACGGTTTTTTTCAGGTTAAGACACAGCGCATAGGTGTGCATTTCCAGCCAACCGCCGTTGGTGGTAAAGCGGGCGCTTTCATCAACAAAACTCAGATTGTGACCCTTAATGTTGCAAAGTCCGGCTGCTGCAAACAAGTCCAGCAATTCCCATAGCCTGGGCTTGCTTTGTGGGCCGGCTTCAATTTCGGTGGTTAACTGAGGATTGTCGGCTTTAAACGCCAGATAATTAAGGGTGCCCAACTCGCCCGCATAGCGGTCGTAGTCTGTCAACAGCTGCTGCGTTAATTGACGAATAGGTTCTTTAATGCCGGTACGATCCAGCGTGTCTACCGGACTGCCATACGCCATCAGATAGTCTTCAAGCTTTAAGCGGTCGGACAAATCCACATCCGGTTGTTTGGGCCAGAGCCAGATCAGGCGGTCGTGTTCCGGATGGACGTAAAAAACCGGGAGTTGGCAACTACGAAAGGCTTGGTATGCGGCAATACTCATCAGTTTGGTGCCACCGGTGGCATTAAGGGCAATGCCGCCCTCCGGGTATTGGGTAAGCAGCAAGTCTTCCACTTGCTCCCTGATACCGTCTGCATCCCAGGGATCTTTTATTAAACAACGCTCAACGCTAATGCCGCGCGGTTTAAAGATATTTTCCAAGGCATGACTGCGCTCCAGCATATTGGCACTGACCAGCATGATCACTTTTTTGGGACGCAGGGTGTCATCAAAAATGGGTGTCAGGTTGGGTATCGGCTGGGCAGATACCAAAATTAAATGGGTGGTGATGGTCATAGTGTTTCCGGATAGGTGGGAGCGATAAATGGGATTGATGTGGGAGCGACGCCTACGTCGCGACTAAAAATTATTTTTTAGTTAACGATTGCATTGTTAGTCGCGACGTAGGCGTCGCTCCCACAGACAATAATGCTTCAGTTAAGGGTTGCATTGTTAATAGCGACGTGGGCGTCGCTCCCACAGACAATAATGCTTCAGTTAAGGTTTGCATTGTTAGTCGCGACGTGGGCGTCGCTCCCACAGATAATAATGTTTCAGTTAACGTGTGCATGTTAGTCGCGACGTGGGCGTCGCTCCCACAGACAATAATGTTTCAGTTAACGTGTGCATGTTAGTCGCGACGTGGGCGTCGCTCCCACAGACAATAATGTTTCAGTTAAGGTTTGCATTGTTAGTCGCGACGTAGGCGTCGCTCCCACAGACAATAATGCTTCAGTTAAGGTTTGCATGTTAGTCGCGACGTGGGCGTCGCTCCCACATAAATAGCTCCCACATAAAAAAGTCGTTCCCACAAAAAATTGTCCAAGAAAAGTTATTGCAGCCATTGCGCATCCCAGTGCGGATAATCGCCTATGCGTTTTACCAAACCGGCTCGAAGTGGATTGGCAACGATATAGCGGGCTATGGCTAAGATGTCTTCTTCTTTGCGTAACGCGTGATCATAAAAACCAACCGCCCAAAAGGGTTGACCGAACTGTTTGGCAGACAAGGTTTTAACGCTCTGGATTATCTGGGATAGGTCTGCTTTGCCGGTTAATTGCATAAGCCAATGCAAGTGATCGGGCATAACGACGAAAGCCAGCGTGCTTGCCCGGCCGAGTTGTTGTTCATTTTTTAATAACAGTATCAGGTTTCTTGCCATACGAAAGTTTTTAAAAACAGGGTTTCTGTCTTCTGTGATCGTGGTAATGTGATAAATCTGATTGGGTTCTGAATGGCGGCCTTTACGCAAGTCTTTGCTGTGCGGGTTGGGTTTTTTGTGTTTTTTTAGTCGCGACGTGGGTGTCGCTCCCACTGATAACGTAGGAGCGATGCCCACGTCGCGACTAACACGCCTCTCAAATCCACTAATCATCTCAAGTCCAACATAAAGGCAATTGTGTCGGCAGTTCTTTGATACCCACTATGGCGGTTTCAGCCAATAGCATGGGGATAAACTGTTGTTCCAGCCACTGTTGAAGCGGTTGCCAATCGCCGGCTTTTATCGGCGAGAAGCCATGCGCCAATATGGATTGATTGCGGATTTTGATATGGTTAAGCAAGCAGTTTTCTTCGGCTTGGATAAAACGGGCCGCGTCACCCGAAGTTTTATGTTTGACTAACTGCCAAGCATCGTAAAGTCCGGCTTGCCATTGACCCTCTCTATGCTGAGTCAGCTTCATGCCTTTAGGTATGTCGGCTTCATTAATGTTGGAGGTGTCCATGTTGCAGTGAGTTTTTAACAGCCATTGCGCCGTCCATTCGATTAAACGGTAAACGCGGGCAATGGCATCGTCATAACGGCCCTGGTCTGCACGGCGCAGGGCGTTGAGATACAAATCATAGAGTTGTGCTGCCTCACGCTTGGCCGTATTGTTGTTAAGCCTGGCAATGCTTTGATTGACTTCTGGCGGTAAACTTGAGGCATATTGCTTAATAATTTCATAAGCCTCCAGATGATTAAAATTATCCCATTCTGCAAAAGCGCGGCTTAAATCTCTAAACTTGCTGAATTGGCCGCGCAGTTCGGTATTTCTTGGTGCGCTAATTTGTCTCAATCCCGCTTCGGCTTCGCTGTAGGCATAACGCGTCCACGCTTGCCGATAGGGTGCTATCAGGCGTTCAAAGCGAATCTTTTCACTATTGGCGGGCATGGCATATTGTGAGCCGTTACGCACCTTGATTAAATCACTGCGACTGCCACTGACCAGTTGCAATGCGACGCTTGGAAATTCAAGTGCTGCCATCACCAGACCGGCACTCATGGATTTGGTGCCGCCGGTGTAATCGGCAATGATGTTGGCGTTTGGAAAACGGTCAATGGCAACTTCAATGGCTTTGCTACAGTCCAGATAAATTTGATCCAGGTCATCAGATAGGGTCAAACAGACTTCAAACTGATCCGCGTTTAAACCGCTTTGCACGGGCAAGTTGGGCAGATTGGGTTTTTCATCGCTAAACTGTGCTTTGATACAATTGCCGGAGCCGGTTATTTGGACACTAGAACCGGATTGATTGGTCGCCGGGTCTTTACCGGTACATATAAAAATGACGTAATCAGGACGCTGCTCATTAATCGCGCTCACTATCGGTTGATGGCTACCGCCAACAGTGCAGATCAGGATTTTGGTCATTGTAGAGTCTCGTTAATCGTTATTGGGTTGTTAGATTGTTGTGGGAGCGATGCCTACGTCGCGATTCGCGACTAAAGACAGTCCTTATGCCAGTCGCGACGTGGGCGTCGCTCCCACGGAAAGCTTGGATTATACGCCATCAAGCTTTTTCAACGCGTAACCTTCCAGACAAGCGCCGCATTCAATGTTGTGGGAGCGACGCGGGCGTCGCTCCCACGGAAAGCTTCGATTATACGCCATCAAGCTTTTTCAACGCGTAACCTTCCAAACAAGCGCCGCATTCAATCATCTGTTCTGCTGTTAATTCTTTGCCGCGCCAGTATTCCGGCACGTTTAACACCAAGTGAACATAAGCGGCACCGCGCTGACAAATTTCAGCTGCCAAATTAACCGGTAAACTGCCAATCACGGTATCACCCGGCTGGATGTCGTTACTATCCAGATGGGTGATTTGCCGGTCAACCTTAATGTCTTGCTGTGCCGCCCAGGCAATGGCACCGGGGTGACGGGTGATAAAGTAAGTGGTCATGGTTGGTTGTTTAGATAAGACAACACTTTTTGACTACGGTCTTTCAATTTCTTTTTTTGCTTATTGTCTCCGGCAAAGTCAGGCATCCATTTACCGGCTTGTTCCATTAAGGCTTTAATTTTTTGGGCGACAACGTCGGCATCGGCATCTTGCCATCGACCTTTTTCCAGCTCTGCCAATAAACGGGTATCGTGTTCCGCTGCTTGAACGGGTTTAAGAAAGCTTTCGATTTCCTGGTCAAGGGGGCTAAGATTTGCCAGTCGTTGTTGGTCTTCGGCTTGCTGTAGGCGCAGTTCTTCTGCCTCTTGCTCTTCTTGTTGTTTTTTTTCCAGCGCTTGCTGTTGGTGCAATTGTGCTTTTTGTTTTAGCGCATTTTGCTTGGCTAACTGCTGTTGCATCCACAAGGTTAACGCATTGTTATCGTTTTCCAGCCAATGCTGAAGCGGACTGTCCGGTTCTTGGGGATTGATTTCTACCAATACCCAGCCAAACGGTAGCATGTCCTGTTTGTTGCTAATATCATCAGCGGCCAGCCACCAGGTTTTGGGTTGGCTTTCCCATGTTTTATCTCGCCCTTGCCCTTTAATCATAATGCTACGCACACCGTTAAGCGTTAACGCTTCGGCACCGCTGTGCCTGCCCAAGCGCAGTAAAAACGCCTCGCCGTCATGTAAACGCTTGGATAAGCCATTGTCCAACAACTGTTCCATTTGGTTTAGCCAAGCCGTTTTTAGGTAGCCCCGCTCTTTAATGGCATTAAATTCTTGCCAGAATAGCCCCACATAAAAATCGTTACAGGCTTTGGCAATATCTTTTGCCGTCCAACGAAACTGTTGTTTGGGCAGTTTGGGGTTATTTTGCCCAATCGATTGGGTATTAAGCAACGTTAAACTGCCCGTAAAACTTTGGTAATGACAGGGTGCCACACATTCCAGCAGTTGATAAAGATTGCTGGCTTCGGCTTGTGATTTAACTAAATTGCCGTCTTTAAAAACCGGCTTACGCTTGCGGTTGACGGCAAATTGCACTTGGCAAGCCGGTTTATCCGAACTCCCCTGCCAGCTCGCATCAGCGATAGAGACAAGACGCATGGGATCAGTATGAAAGCTGCCCTCAAACAAACGCGTCTGGAGTTGTTGGTTGCGCTCGTTACGATTTAAGGACTTTTCATTGTTAATGCCATCCAACAATGCGGTGCGAATAGCCCCTTTGATGCTACTGCCCGATAACAAGGGTTTACCATCAACCGGATTGTAAAAAGTGCGCTCAATTTCCAGCTTGTTAATGACACGTCTACCCTGACCTTCTTGCTGGGCAGTCTTGCCTATGCGTTTTTCATACAATGTTTTAACGCCACTGGCAGTAGGGACAGGCGGCATGGCGTAGGCCAGTAATTTTTCGCGATGGTTATGAAAAAATGCCTGCACCTTGGTCAGCATCGTGTCATCCGGCTTGCTATTGACTATCGCTAATAACTGCTGTCTGTCGCTATCGTTTAAACCCGCCAGCGCTGCGCCGCTATCAAAGCTGTATAAAGCGCCCGCTTCGTCATCAATCACATAATTACCGGGTTCATAACTTTCATCGGCACCGATATGTACGGGTGAAAGTGGGGTGTATTTGAGGGTGTAGTGATTTAAAAAATGGGTCATGGGCAATCCCTAAAATTAACATTAATCGCAATCACTGGCGCATAGCCTTGATGTACTGTGGCTGCCAGGGTTTTAGACAAGTCACCCTTGCCACCAATGCCTTGACCAATAAAACCGGACGTGGGCGGTGGGGTACTAAAGACGGCGGCAGTTTGTGCCAATAACACCGGATTTTTAAACGGCTTGCCTTCTTGATGAACAGCAATATCACCATGCCGGCCAAAGCGGGTAAACAGTTGATAATAACTATGCTGGCTATCAAACCCCAAGCCTTGCGGCGCACAGGGCGCCAGCGTTAAACAGGCATTGGCGTTGTTTTGTGCCGGTAAAGGCTGTTCTTGAAAAGCGTCAATTTGAAACTTGCCCATGCCAATGCTGGCATCTTTGCCAAAACCAAAAGCACCGATGTCGGCGAGGCATTGCTGGCAGTCTTCGACGTTTAACCTTTCGGTATCCAGCAGAATGTATACTGTCCAGCGTAAACCGGGAACAAACCATTCCTGTTCAATACTGTAAGGCGCAAAACCACCTTCGCCGGTGGTGTTGGTCTGGCGGTTGATGGTGTTGTGCGGTTGCGGGTGTTTTTCGCTAAGGCTGGTGGTGTGGTTGGTTGCTGTGCTAGTCGCTGCTTTAGTCGCGACGTGGGCGTCGCTCCCACCGGCGTCGCTGGTACAGGTGTTGCTGACACTGGCAATGGTTTTGGCATTGACGGCATGGCCCAGCCATTCTTTAAGCGGCTTTTGCAGTTCGATTTTTGGCAACCAGGCAAGTTTTTTTACTGCTTTGCGATCCTCACCTTCCGGAAGCTGATAAAAGCAACTCGGCAATTTTGGCAGTGGCAGATAACCGTCCGGAAACGCATCAGAAACGACGGCAAAGGGTTGGTTGTTGGTGTAACCTTCCAGGCATTGATTCAAGGCTGCTTCGCCCAAGCGATTACGAATTGCCCAGCAGAGTTGCCCAAAGAGCGTGTCGCCTTTTAACGACGTGGCGAAGGCGGATTGCAGGCTTAGGGTAATTTGATAAGCCTGCATTTAAATCTCCCAGTCGGCAAGTCGTAAACCGTTGACACGACTGAATTCACGCGTGTTGTGGGTGACCAACGTTAAGTCATTCGCGAGGGCAATGGCGGCTATTTGCAAATCGTAAGGACCGATAGGTAAAC
Organism: uncultured Methylococcaceae bacterium; assembly: GCA_903873045.1. Classification (GTDB taxonomy): domain Bacteria; phylum Pseudomonadota; class Gammaproteobacteria; order Methylococcales; family Methylomonadaceae; genus Methylobacter_C. The sequence continues at coordinate 6,830 of CAIQND010000413.1, forward strand.
CTTGGCGTTGCAGATCGGCGCGGATTTTACCAAAGAGCAGTGCCGCTTTATCATCGAAAGGTAACGTAGGAAATTGATCTATAAACTGCCGCTGTATTGCCAATGTCTCGGCGGGATAATTACTTTTCATCGCGCCAAAAAACAGTTCCGCTCTGACAATTGCACAGATAAACATTTGTTCGGGTGACCTTATATGAATGGCATCACGAATGCAGGGCAAACGTCCTTGCAGATAGCGGATGCAAACATTCGTATCCAGCAAATAATTCATTTCAAAGGCTCCCGTTCTTCATAATCGCCTTGCCACTCGCGTTCCGGCAAGTCGGGGATAGAACCGAAAGTCCGTTCAAAAAAACCAATCGGCCAGCCGTTGGCATCGGTTTCTTTTTTGGCCTCTGCATTATCCAGCGGCCAGATAATGACTTCAACAGCGTGATGTTGAAGTTCTTCGGGAATGCTGATGGTACTGGGTGCATCATAATAAATTTGACGTATCGGTTGCATTAGACGGCCTCTTCTAATTTGAGTTGATCAAGTTTGACCTGAAAATCTTGTCCATCCAGTTTTAGGTCACGAAAGGCAATTTTTCCGTAGCCGCGTGAACCTGAGCCACCCAAGCCGGTGTATTCCAATAATTTAAGCCCTACCAGTAGGGTGTCCGTCAGGTCTTCATGGTCGTGAACGCGGATGGTCAGGTTAAAGTCAAATTTGGCGGTGGCTGGAACACGTTCGGTGTTGCGTGGATGCTCGGCTGTACCTTTGATACGGTCGATGGTATTTTCCATTTTGACTTCGGTGAGCAGCAGATTTTTCTCGTCCATTTTTTTGACCCATTCCGGATCTAAAGAACAATCCCAAAAAGCCAAACGACTGGGGCCGATTTCGGCGAGTAACTCTTGGGCAATATCACCATCGGGCGCACCACCAAACAACTTGATTAAGGCTTTGGCTTTATCCAGTATTTTGCTATCCAATTTTTTTAGATGCTTAAAGCTTAAAGGTTGACCCTCTGTTTGACTGACTACACCCAGTTGCCACTCCAGCAAGCTGCGCATTTTACCTTTAATGCTGGAACCGGGAATATAAGGCTGTTGGGTAATCGGGTTGGTGATTACCGGGTTATCTGTGCCGCCAATATGTATTTCGGTATTGCCGCTGCCGATGTGTAAGCCGCTGAGCAGTTCAATTTGGCCGGTGAGTTTTTGAATGTTGGTAAGTTGCATGGTTTAAGTGTCCTTTAGTCTTTGTCTCTTACTTGTTTGTAAAAGCCCATGAAAGCTTCCATGAACAATTTGAAAGTGTGGAGGGTTTCCGGGTTGATAACTTGTTTCAAGCCATTATTAAGCAAGCCGACAAAACGAAAATCAACCAGATTACGGCCATCTGCATAAGCGACTTTGGCGTTTAGCATTCTGATAAAGGGCAGATATTCATCAAATTTTTCCGGGCGCATCAACACCTTGTTATCCCATAGCACTATTTCGTCATAGAATTTTCTGAGCTGAGTCGATTTATTGACTCTGTCGCCGCCGCTGGCAACGTCTTTAGCGGCATCTTTAGCAATGCTGTTGAACAATTCCGGGTTAAGTTTTCCGTCGGTCTTGCTGAGTGTAAAGTCCATATTGATCTCCTGTTTTATAAGTTGATTATTTTTAAATTGTTAGTCGCGACGTGGGCATCGCTCCCACCGTAGACATCGTTCCCACGGTGGGAGCGACGCCTACGTCGCGACTAGCGCTGCTGGTACAAATGACAAAACAGTGCCACCCGATAATTACCGCCGTGCCTAATAATACCGGCACTGGCAATTTCTTCGGCAAGTTCTGCTTGCCACCGTTTACGATCGTCTTTGTCGAGTTTCTTGTTACGCTCCAACATGCGCACGGTGCGATAAGCAAAATAGCTGTGCCAGATGGCATTTTCAGGTTTTTCGTTAACCTTTTCGGCCATGTTAATGAGGGTTAATAATCCGTAAACATAGCCGGTGCTTAAACTCATTTCCTGGTGAAGTTGTTGTAAACGATTCCGACGGGTTTCCAAGGCGCTAAAGTCATCCCAAAACATGGATTGGTTAAAGCAGGTTACCGCGTTTTTGGGTAAGCTCGTTAGTCGCGACGTGGATGTCGCTCCCACAGTCATCGCTCCCACAGTTGTCGCTGCTACCGTCATTACTGGTGGATTATGCGCCTTGGCTTGTTCCAGTGCAGTTTCGGCCATTTCACCCAACTGGCTAATGGATAATCCTGGCTTGGTGGTGCTGATGCCTGTGGAAAAGTGTACCTCTGAATTGCCTGCCACATAGTCTTGAAAAGCTTGTCGCATTTTTCCGGCTAATTTAATTTGTGACAGCCACGGGCCTACCAAAAAGAAATCATCACCCCCGGCAAATACGGTATAGGTGTTTGGGTATTCTGTTTTACAAAGCCAAGGCAGATAGACAGTAAAAAAAACGTTGATTTGGCGAGACAGCGCCGCCGTTTTACTAAAGCTGACATCATCGCTCAAGCCGTTTTGAAAGATCATGCCCAAATTATCAACATCGCCTTTTAAGGTCGATAAGGCGCTAATGCCTAGCCATTGATGATTGTCCTGTAAGGTTTGGTCTTCGCAAGCGAGATGGTTAAAAGTTTTCGCTTCATCTAAGTCCAGTTTTTCTTCATCTTTATATTTGCCCAAGGCTTCTTCGGCTTGGGCTTTGTCATCAAATAAAGGAACATAAGCGTTGATAGTGCGACGGGCATAACCGTTCCATAGGGCTTGATCTGCTGATTTGGGCAAAGAAAAATCCCAAGCTCTGAGTAAGTTGCCGTTTTTGGCTTGTTCGCCGAATTTACCTTGATCTTCTTCTGACTTGGCAAAGCTGATGTGGTAATCAAAAATGGCTATTTTTAAAGCCGTATCCATACCCAGCGATTTGCGGGTGATCAGGATGCGTTCACGCTCTGCTTTTGCCAGCCAAGTTCCTGTATTTATCTGGTCATTGGCAAGCTCACTTATCCAAATCTCATTATCGAGCAATATTTTGGCCGGTGAACGACCGTCGATTTTACAAACGCCTTTGTCGTTATCGAAACTATCGAAACTATCGAGAAAATCATTGAAAATAATTGGCGCTAAAGTATCGCCGCACAGATTTAAACGTTGGTTTTTGATAATTTCCAGTTGTTCAAAGAGTTTTTTGATGAGCTGTTGATAGGGGCTGGTTGGTTTTAGTCGCGACGTAGGCGTCGCTCCTACCTCTGTGGGAGCGTCGGCCACGTCGCGATTAAAACGACGAAAATCATTGCAGGCCGCTTCTGTCCAGGCCAAACCCACACCCGCCTGTCCCCAGCTATGTTCTAAAAACCAGCTATCCAACTCCTGTTGTACCTGTTGCAGTTTTTCGATAGTGGCTACCGTATTGGGCGCAACAATCATAAATTTACCAGCGGCATTGATCACTTGGCTGGTCGAGGGTAAATCCAAAACATCCAGCACTTTTAATGCGGCACATTCGCTGAGCAGTGATACATAAAATGAGCGTCCGCGCAGTAATTTAGCGGCACGTTTATTGGTTTCGCCATCGCTGGCAAAGATGAAATCCTGAATGCCGAAAAAGTCACCTTGAATCAGTAAAAATTTGTTTTCTGCCCAGCTTTTTTCCTGAGCTTTAAGGTCTTTTGCCGCCTCTGCGTCAGTCTGTTTGAGTTCATGATGATAACGCCATAAGGCCGTTGCCAAGGCAGCTGCAACGCGGGAATGATCATATAACGACACATCCGGACGAATATTAAACGCAGTGGCCGACGGTATGGCTTGCGTATAAACGCCCCATAACGTTTCAAAATGATCGAGCCATAGCGACCAATTGTTGCGGTGTGACTTTGGCAGCAGTTTTAAGTCTTTGATAAAGCCTTGCCATAAATCGTTATATTCTTTTTGCGCGGCTTTATCATCGTTACCTTCGCATTCCAGAGCTTTGACGGGAAAGATGCTGTTGGGTGACAACGGTTTTAGCGGGTAACGGTAAACATATTTTTGTTCAGCTTTGCTATCAAGGCGAATTTGCTCAAACAAGGGTAACTGCCGAGCCGTGTAATGATTTTTTCCGGTGGCCGTGCCTTCATCGGCTTGGTTATATGCTTCAAATTCTTCACGATCAAAACCGGAAGCCACGCGATCCGCTGTTGCGATAATCCATTGCAGAAAACTTTCCGGTTTATGGTGTTTAGCCGCTGCATTGATAAAAGAATCATCAACATCTTTGGTTTTCCAAGAACCGAAAGGGGCAAAATCCGCACCGGTCAACTCGGGCATAGCGTCTTCAATCAAGTCCATTGCCAAGCCGGTATAGGCCGCATGTACATGACTGAACCAGCCTCTGTCATCGGTATATTTTTTTCTATGCGGGCAATAGAGTTGTTTGTTGGCATCCAGGGTTTCCTGATTAACCGGAATTTTTGCCCGTTCAGCAAATTTCCCCAGATCATGCAAAAAAGCCGCTAACGCGATGCGACTGGACTGTTCGAGCAATGGCTTGATGGTCATCCTTTATTTTCCTGTTGGTATTGAATCTGATCGGCATTGAGCAAAATTTGATAGCGGGTGTTGGGGCGATTGCCCACCGCACTGATCAAATAAGCTATTGCGGCGTGTGCCAAGGTGTGTTGCAGAGTTTTGTTGATGCGTGATTTACGCTGTTCAAAAAAACTTTTGCTCATGCCTTGTTGCAAAGCGTGGATGGTGCGGTCGGCACCGCCCAGTTCGCCATTGATTAGCCGGTATTCTTGCAGGTACTCTTCGGCATAGCCGGGTTCTGGTGCGCCCTCATTGGGACACGTCGGTAACGGTTGTTCTGCCAGTTGGCGCTTAAGTAGCCAACTGTAAAAAGCGAGATCAGCCGGTATCAGTTTGATAAGGGTATCATGGGCTTTGATACTACGTTGTTTTAAATCAATGCTTAAACGGGCTGGCCCCAACGCTTGCTGGGCTTTGGCAACGGATTGACTAAAGCTGGTTTGGCCTTGTAATAACGCATCATCCAGTCCGTGACGCAAGCGCACAAAAGCAATATCGGCAATCATGACTTCGGCATTTTGGGTATCCAGCGGTTTGCGGGTCGGATCATTGCCGTAGATAACTTGTGTATAGGGTGTGGGATAGTAAAACTGGGGATGCGATTCATAGTCAGCCGATACCAGTACATGACTAAGGCGGTCTTGCGAGCGGCCATACAGCGACAAGGCGTAACCGGCATAAAAGCCCATGGTTTTACGGCCTCCGGCGATGGAAACATGCAGTGCCATTTCCGGTTCGGCGGTAAAGTTTCTTATCCATTCGGTAATGCCATCCGCCATGGCTTGGTTATCAGCTTGTGTGCGAATATCCACCAAAGGTTCGCCATTGGCTTGTTGCAAAATATGAATATGCTGTTCGGTAAAATCCGGTTTCGGCAGTTGATAATCCGTGTAAAACTGCGCCAGCCAACCATCGTTAATCAGGGTTAAACGCGCCCGTTGATAGCCTTCTGCTGTGGTGAGTATGTGAATTTGCTCAGGCAAGCCTTGGCCTTGTTGATGCAGTGCATATAAGGTTTCGGTAACCACTTGCGGGGTGAGACCGGTAACAGCCAATAATATTGATTTTTGATTCATTCTGATAATATCAGTTAGTGCCTTAAGGGTTATGTGGGAGCGACGCCTAAGTCGCGACTTGCGATTTGCGTTATTCGCGACGTAGGCGTCGCTCCCACCGTGGCCGAGCCCACCATATCCGCTCCGCTCCCAGGAGTTTGTGAGTTTAGGTTCTTTTGGGTGGTTTTAGGCATTTGACAAGCTTGTCAGCTCAAGGGTGTAAGCGCCCATGCCCATGCTGGTGCCTTTGCCAACATGCGTCCATTGCCCTAACCAGAGGTAAGGCCAAAAGTCTTCCAGACCTTGCATATCGAGATGTACGCTGCCAATCAGGCCGCCCATGTTCATTTCGGTTTGTTGCCGGGAGGAGTAGCGTGTCCAGTCATACCATTTGAGTTGTTGTGCTGCAAACTGCACGGTGCGGGCTTTGGCTGTTAAGGCTGCGAAGTCGGTTTCTAACGGCGTATCCGTGTGGAAGTAACTGATCATGGAAATGCGCCTAAGCAACGTACCAAAAAAAGAACCAAAGTTGAAGTCCCGTGCCGTGAGGTTTTTATTGTCTTGTTTGATACGCAGCGGGGTATGAAAAGTTATTTTTATTTGCTCGGGGATGGCGGGGATAAGCATTAATTCGGCGGGTTTCTGTGGCAGGAGTTCACCCTTTTGGTAGATGGTTTCACCTAAGCCCAGCCAATTAATATCATCGATTTTTTGCAAATTAAAAATTTGTTGATGGCCGCCGATGCCGTCTTGTCCGGCTGTTTTCAGGGCATGAATAATGTAGGGGAAGTGGCGTTGCCCATGACCAAACAATATCATATCCAAAGAATATAGCGCATCAGCGACTGATGCGGTTACCGGAAATTGCAATACAAACGGATGCGGCGCAGCGGTATATTTACGCATTTTTTCGGCATTGGTCGGCGGCGGCGTTTCAAACACCGTGCTATAAACACAGGCATTTTTCAGCATACACTGGTTGCAAGGCGTGTTACGCACGATGCAGACGGTCTTTTTTAACGCATGACCAAAAGCACCTCGCCAGGCAGAACCCGGAAAACCGGGTAAACGAACGGCACTATCGGTGGTAAAGTAAAAGCGATAGGTTTTGATGGGAATGTTGGGCTGTGAAAGTAATGTCATTTATGAACCTCCTTGTTATGAGTTTATTGACTTTAACCATTAAAGTCATTATTGGCAAGCTTTTAGCTTGGCAACGCTCCCGCCCTTTCTTCAGCATTTTTTCAAGAATGAGTAACCTTGATTTTAAAAAATGATGCAGGTGAGGCTATCAAATCATAGCGGAGACCAGACCGCTAAACTAATGACGGTCTATAGGAGCCATTTGCGCTGTAAAATAACACCTTGATTAATAAGATAATTTATTTTTAACAAATTATTTTATCATTCTAACATATTGTAATTATTAGCTTTAATTCTGGGGTGGAAATTTGTAAAAAACGCATTTCATCAAAA
>CAIQND010000414.1 GCA_903873045.1 uncultured Methylococcaceae bacterium
CGAAAAAGTGGTTATTATTTTAGAATCTGCCAAGTGATTAATAGGTTATATCATATTGTTTTTTAACAATTTTATTGATCACGCCAAAGTCAGAAGAGCCGAAATATCTTTATCTTTCGGTTACCTAAGTTAGGACAGTTTAAGGTTAAATCGTTCGCTGAGCGGAGTCGAAGCGGACAACTCGCTTCGACTCCGCCCAGCGAACTGTCTGTTTTGATGGTTTTTAACCTGTTGAAAGTTAATGGGTTTTTTAATCGTTTCGGTCGGGATTGTAAACCCCGACCGGCATCAGTATGTTGTTACACAATTAGTCACTGTTTGAGTGGTGGCCTAATTGTTTGAACAGGTTTGTTCTTTTCGTGAATAAAATGATTTTTCCAGGTTTACAGCGACTGAATCTTGGTTTGCTGTTGCTCAAGGTTGTTTAGGTTTGAGAGCAAATCCGCCAGTTTGGCTTTTTCTTTATCAATCACTTCAGGTGGTGCTTTATCAATAAAGGTGGGGTTGCTTAACTTGCCTTCAATTCTTGGCAGATCATTTTTAATCTTTTGTATTTCTTTTTCCAATCGTGCCAGTTCAGCCTCTTTGTCTATCAGACCTGCCATCGGGATTAAAATTTTCAATTCACCGACCAAGGCAATTGCAGATTCTGGGGTTGTATCTTCACTATTTAGCCAGGTTATAGACTCCAAGCGCCCCAGTCTTTTTAAATAAGCGGAGCTGTTGGTTAAGTAATCCTGGTCAGTCACTGAGCCATTTTGTAGTAATACCGGCAAAGGCTTGCCGGGGGTAATATTCATTTCACCACGAATACGGCGCACACCTAAAATAAAGCTCATAACCCAATTGATTTCAGTAATAGCATTATTATCAATGCGTGTTTCATCGGCGACCGGATAAGGTTGTAGCATGATGGATTCAGCATGAATGCCCGCTAACGGTGCCACACGTTGCCATATTTCTTCGGTGATAAATGGCATGATGGGATGCGCCAAGCGTAAGATGGACTCCAAGACGGTCAACAGTGTTTTACGGGTGCCGCGTTGAAGTGCCGCATCATCGGATTGCAGCGATATTTTTGCCAGCTCCAGATACCAGTCACAGTATTCATTCCAGGTAAATTCATAAATCGCTTGTGCTGCCAAGTCAAAACGATAATTATCAATCGCATTGCTGGTGACCGCTGTTACTTGATTTAGTCTGGAAATAATCCAGTGATCAACTTGCGTGTAGATGCATGGTGCATCAGACCCTTCGACTTCGCTCAGAGAACAAGTCGAAGTGCCTGTGCTGAGCGTAGTCGAAGTATTCATCAACACGAAACGTGCGGCATTCCAAAGTTTATTGCAAAAGTTGCGATAGCCTTCAGTCCGGGCCAGGTCAAAACGAATATCCCGTCCCGTAGATGCCAAAGAAGCAAAGGTAAAACGCAAGGCATCGGTGCCGTAAGACTGAATGCCATCCGGAAAATGCTTGCGCGTATCTTGTTCGATCTTTTTAGCCAAATGCGGTTGCATCATCCCGGAAATACGTTTTGCCACCAACGTTTCCAGTTCTATACCGTCAATAATATCAATCGGGTCAAGGACGTTACCTTTGGATTTGGACATTTTTTGGCCTTCCGCATCACGCACCAAACCATGTATATAAACTTCTTTAAACGGTACTGTACCTTGGAATTTTAAGCCCATCATAATCATCCGTGCCACCCAGAAGAAAATAATGTCAAAACCCGTTACCAATACACTGGTTGGGTAATGTTTAGCCAATTCTTCGGTGTTTTCCGGCCAGCCCAGCGTAGAAAACGGCCATAAGGCAGAGGAAAACCAGGTATCCAGCACATCTTCATCTTGTCTTAGCGCATAGTCGGAAGGCAAGTTGTGTTTGTCGCGAATGTCCTGCTCAGAGTTGCCGACGTAAATATTGCCCAGTTCGTCATACCAGGCCGGGATGCGATGACCCCACCAGATTTGCCGGGAAATACACCAGTCCTGAATATTGCGCATCCAGTCAAAATAGGTGTTTTTCCAGTTGTCCGGCACAAACTTGATGTCGCCGTTTTCAACCGCAGCAATCGCAGGTTCTGCCAACGGTGCAACTTTAACGTACCACTGATCCGTTAATAAGGGCTCGATAACGCTGTTGGTACGGTCACCACGCGGCACCATCAATTTATGGTCGGCGATTTTTTCCAGCAAACCGAGTGCTTCCAGATCAGCAACCATCACTTTACGGGCTTCAAAACGATCAAGGCCGCAATATTTTTGCGGAATCAGCTCATTTTCATCCTCGGCATTACTGCGTATTGCGGCATCAACGGTAAACAGGTTAATCAAACCGCCATGCGGTAAATCCTGAATAACCGAGGTATGACGGTGACGCGTCCACACTTCATAATCGTTAAAGTCGTGGGCAGGCGTAATCTTGACGCAACCGGTGCCAAATTCAGGGTCAACATACTCATCGGCAATAATCGGAATGCGGCGACCTGTTAACGGCAGTTCCACAAATTCGCCCAGCAAATGTTTGTAACGGTCATCGTTGGGATGTATCGCTACTGCCGCATCGCCCAGGAGGGTTTCAGGACGGGTTGTTGCCACCACCAAATGGCCTTGGCCATTCGACAAGGGATAACGCAGATGCCACATAAAACCGTTTTCTTCTTCAGAAAG
>CAIQND010000415.1 GCA_903873045.1 uncultured Methylococcaceae bacterium
AGCAGTACAGGTAGTTTCTTCATTAAAGATAACCTCGAAGTTAGGTACGGATTCATGTTATGGTATTTTAACGCCAGATCACCAAACAAAGTAAAATGGTCAATTATTATAACCCTGAGCCACGCTTATATGCTGCAATTTATTCAACTGCTAAATCAGCGTTACCAGTCGGTTTTAAATCAACCGGGTAACGAGTCTGGCAAAAGTGACTATCAACAACGCATCGATCAGCTAATTTTAACGGAAGCTTTTCTGCGCAAAGGTCAGCTTGATAATGCCTTGCCTAAACAACCGTTACAGATTACGGTTGTAGGCCCGACGCAGGCTGGCAAGAGTTCAGTGGTTAATGTATTGCTTAATAGTGATGTTGCAGGGGTCAGTCCTTTAGCGGGTTATACCATTCATCCACAGGGTTTTTGTTTAGGGATAAATTTGGATGATTGCAGCGGTTTGCAGCGCTATTTTGGCCGTTTTCAACAATTGCAACAAGCACAGATGCCACGAGACAGGCATGATTGTTATTCTTTGACTGAAACAACGTTGGCATCTGCGCTGTTACCACACTGTGTTTTATGGGATACGCCGGACTTTGATTCCATCGATTCGGCTGTTTATCGCGAAGGGGTGATCAGAACGATGGCCCTGGCTGACATTATTATTCTTGTGGTCAGCAAAGAAAAATATGCCGATCAATCCGTCTGGGACATGATGGCGGCGCTTGAACCGTTGCATCAGCCAACGGTTATTTGTTTAAACAAGTTGAGCGAAGGCTCGGAAGCGTTACTGATTGAATCCTTAAAAGAGAAATGGCAGCTTGCCCGAAAAGATAATTTTCCTGACGTTGTGTCGTTGTATTATCAAAAACAAACAGGCTTGCCGGTCTGGCCGGTCGCTCAACAGGGTTTGCTTAAGCGATTGGCAACTAAAGTCGCAGCTAAAAACCAGGTGCGTTATGAGCAGGATTTACTGCAAAAACATTGGCAAACCTGGCTGGAGCCGGTTATTGCCGAGCATCAAGCTTTAAATGCTTGGCAGGCATGGGTTGATGAGGCAATTAAGCAGGCATTGGAGCATTATCAGCGTGATTACTTAAATCATCCACGCCATTATGAAACCTTTCAACGGGCGTTGGCAGAGTTACTGACGTTATTGGAAGTCCCCGGCTTGGCCGGTGTTTTAACCGGAGCACGCAAGGTGCTTACGTGGCCGGTACGGAAAATGTTCATGCTGGGGCGTAATAGAGGGCCGGTTGCCGATAGCAGCCAAGAAATCATTTTATTAAATCAAATAGCCGAACATTTATTGATTCAACTGGCAGACAAGTTGTTGGATAAAACGGAAGAGGGCAGTCAACGACTTTGGTGGAAAGAATTTGGCAGTTTATTACGCCGTCAACGACCCGGTATTTTGCAGGATTTTAGTGGAGCGGCAAAAAATTATCATTTGGGTTTTCAGCAAGAGGTTGAAAAAACCGCACAGCGATTATATGGAAAACTACAAGAACAGCCACTGGTTTTAAACAGTTTACGCGCCACCCGCGTAACCACCGATGCAGCGGCTATTGCGCTGACGATACACCTGGGCGGTATTGGCGTGCATGATTTGATTTTTGCCCCGGCGATGTTGACCATCACCTCGTTATTAGCCGAAAGCGCTATCGGCAGTTATATGCACAAAATAGAGCATGAGCTAAAACAACAGCAGCTGCGTACGGTAAAAAAAGTGCTCTTTGTTGACAGTATATGCTTAAAGCTGTTGGCGCTGCCTGAGCAATTATCGACCCAGGCGCATTTTAATATTTCTCCTGAGCAACTACAGGCGGTTGAACACCAACTTATAGAAAAGCGACATGGCTTACGATTACTCTGATTTAGTAGAAAAAACCCAACGTTGGGCTGAACAGGCAAGCGCGTCAGGCTGGATTAATGCCGATGCAGCGGCGAGCTTAAGCCAATTGGATACCCGAACCCCTGACGCTTTTTTTTCAGGTTATGGTGCAGAAACCGGTAGTGCGGCAAGACCGCTTATTGTGGCTTTTATGGGCGGCACCGGGGTGGGTAAAAGTTCTTTGCTTAATCGTTTGGCAGGCAAGGCCATAGCCAGGTCAGGGATAGAGCGACCCACTTCGCGCGAAGTGACTTTATATCATCATCACAGTGTTGCCCTGCAAAATCTGCCGGAAGCCTTGCCGCTGGCTAAAATTAATATCTCGCAACATGACGATGAGAGCAAAAAAAATATCGTCTGGATAGATATGCCCGATTTTGACAGTACCGAGCAACGCAACAAACACCTGGTTTTGCAGTGGTTACCTCATATTGACGTGCTTATTTATGTGGTTAGCCCCGAGCGTTATCGCGATGAAAAGGCGTGGCGATTACTGCTTGCAGAAGGCGCACGCCATGCCTGGCTGTTTGTGTTAAACCAGTGGGACAGGGGGCAGTCAGCGCAATATGAAGATTTTAACCGGCAGTTGCATAAAGCGGGTTTTGTAGCGCCCATTATTTTTAAAACAGTGTGTGCGGAAGGGTTGCAAGTAGACGAATTTGCCGCATTGGAAGCCACTATACAAGATTTGGCTACAGCGCATATTATTGAGCAACTGGAACAAAGAGGCTTGCAGGTACGGAAAAACGAGTTACAGAAAAAATTGCAACAAGTTGCCGAATCGTTAGGCTCAGAACAAACGTTTCAACAAGTAACTGCATTGTGGCACAAACAATGGCTGCGAACCACCCGGCAGTTACAAGCAGGTTTTGCCTGGCCCATAAAACAGTTTGCCGCCTATTACGCAGAACACGCCGCCGATTTAATAACCCAGCGGACTACCACGAACCATTCATTATGGGATGCCTGGGCACAAGCCCGTTTTGACGATGCGCTGGATGAATTTATTAGCACTATCGACCAGTCGGGATTGCCTGTTTTACCATTTAAACAACAGTCAGCACGGCTTCGGGAAAAAGCCCCCAACATCATGCAAACGCAAACAGAACTGGCAACCCGCGTGGCCTTGGCTAATCCCGGCAACGCCTTGCAACGGGGCTTTTTAAAAAGCATGCGCTTGTGTGAG
>CAIQND010000416.1 GCA_903873045.1 uncultured Methylococcaceae bacterium
AGTGGCCCCTTTTTAAAATTGAATTGCGCCGCATTGCCCGACACCTTATTGGAATCTGAATTATTTGGTCATGAAAAAGGGGCGTTTAGCGGTGCCATCAATCAGCGCAAAGGCCGCTTTGAATTAGCCGATAACGGCACCCTGTTCCTCGATGAAATTGGTGAAATTTCCGCCTCGTTTCAAGCCAAATTACTCCGCGTATTACAAGAAGGAGAATTTGAACGGGTCGGCGGAACCCAGACGATAAAAGTCAATGTGCGCATTACTGCCGCCACCAATCGCAATCTTGAAGAAGAAGTCACCGAAGGCAAATTTAGGGAAGATTTATATTATCGCCTTAATGTGATGCCCATGCTAATGCCTGCCTTACGCGACAGAACCGAAGATATTCCCGAATTATAAGAATTCCTGCTCGGCCGAATATCTGACCAGCAAGGCGGGCGACCGCTGGAAATCAAGGAAAGCGCCATTCGGATATTAATGAAGCACGACTGGCCCGGCAATGTCCGCGAACTGGCAAACCGCCTGGAACGCGCGGCCATCATGAGTCCTAACGGTATCATCGATCGCGATGTGATGGTCAGCACCGGACTTGAAGATGTGGTGGCGCAAGCCGGACTGCATAGCAAACCCTTAAAAACGCTGGCGATTGATTTTAGTGATGACAACATGGATGACCGTGAACGCGTCATTGCCGCACTGGAACAAAGCGGTTGGGTACAAGCCAAAGCCGCTCGCTTGCTTAATATGACCCCGAGACAAATCGCCTATCGTATTTTGACCTTGGATATTACCATGAAACAGATTTAGGTGATTTTCAAAAAAATATTTAAAGACTTTTCATTAATCAGCTTGGAGCAGCAATGACCATTTTATATGTGCAACATGATTACGCCGTTTTTGGCTTTGGTGAAACCCGGCAAGATGCCATCGTTATGGCTGCGCAATGGCTAAAAGATGAAACCGGCAAAGAGGGCTGTTCAGTTGATTATGCCGAAAGTTTACTGGTAACCTTACCCAAACCCGGACAAATGACGCTCTACGAAACAGATGAAACCATCCCCTCCGATGCAGAAAACTGGGGGGGAGAGGAACTGCTGGACTGGTATTACGATGTGGCTTGAGATGAGTTGCGTAGCCGAAAATAAAATCGAAAAACACTTTGCTTATAGTAACGTCTAGCGATACTATAAAGTCATGATTAAATCTTTTGCTTCTAAAGAAACGGCTGCGGCTTTTCAAGGTTTACCTGTTAAGCAATTTCCTGCTGATATTCGGGTTAGGATGCGTTCCAAACTTCAACAACTTCATGCATCCTCATTACTTGATGATCTGCGGATACCTCCAGGCAATCGACTTGAATCATTAAAGGGTGATCGTATTGGTCAATACAGTATTCGGATTAATGACCAATGGCGCATCTGCTTCGTTTGGCACGATGGCAATGCTTACGATGTTGAAATCATTGACTACCACTAAAAAAATATGACTATTTGTACAGAAAACATTAAACAGCTTGATTACAGTGATCTAATTGATACTGATGCAGGACATGTCCCCATGCAGACACCGGGTCAAATATTACTGGAAGACTTTCTTAAACCGATGGGTATTACCCAGTACCGACTGGCAAAATCAATCGGTGTTTCTCAGCGCCGGATTAGTGAAATAATAGCCGGTAACCGTTCTGTTACCGTTGATACGGGACTAAGACTTTCGTGTTTCTTTGGCTTAAGCGATAGTTTTTGGACTCGCTTACAGCTTGATTATGATATTGAAAAAGCCAAACAAATCTTGGCCGATGTTTTACCCGGGATACACCCTTTTAATGCTGATTATTCCTCATCCAGCTCTAATATAAACCTTTCTTAGCTCTGCGTAGATACAGATAAGACCACCCAAAGCATGGCACGAGTAGTAGGGTGCGCATCGCGCACCACAACCATGCCAGAGAAAGAAACCCTAGGCTACTGGTAGAAAACAATAATAAATTGTAGTGCAAATAAAGCCGTTTAGTGGATGCGGTTTAGGTGCGCGATGCGCACCCTACTACTCTACTTGACCTCGCAACAAAAAATCACGCCATTACCCTTATTAACAGCACAAAGTCATTGTGCCATTAATTACAAAGCCTAAAAAATGACTGTTGCATTTACGACAATCAACCCTCCGCAAAAACTAAAACCCATAAAAATCAACCGTATAAAATAAATACTGACATTGGCACGGCCTGTGCTTTTACTTATTGTAAACACACTTACGAGGTAAAACCCATGCAATTGCCAGTATTAAATAATACCCCTTCCCACGCAGAGCATGGTGCCAGCGGCGGTTGTGCCGCCAGTTCTTGTGGTACGACAGAAAACCAAATGGATAGCCTGCCTGATTCTATCCGGGAAAAGGTACAGAATCATCCGTGTTATTCAGAAGACGCGCATCATTACTTTGCCCGTATGCACGTTGCGGTTGCGCCAGCCTGTAATATCCAATGCCATTACTGTAACCGTAAATATGATTGCGCCAATGAGTCACGTCCCGGCGTGGTTTCAGAATTGTTAACGCCCGATCAAGCGGTTAAAAAGACCATGGCGGTCGCGGCCAATATTCCGCAAATGACGGTGTTGGGTATTGCCGGCCCCGGTGACCCGCTCGCAAATCCCAAACGTACTTTTGAAACTTTTAGGCGTTTAAGCCAAGAAGCGCCGGATATTAAATTGTGCGTATCAACAAACGGTTTAGCTCTGCCAGATGCCGTAGACGAGTTAGCCAAACATAATATTGATCATGTCACCATCACCATTAATTGCGTTGATCCTGAAATTGGCGCAAAAATCTATCCGTGGATATTCTGGAAAAACAAACGCATTAAAGGCATAAAAGGCGCAAAAATCCTCATTGAACAACAGCAAAAAGGCTTGGAAATGCTGATTGCCAAAGGCATTTTGGTTAAAGTCAATTCAGTGATGATTCCCGGTGTCAATGACCAGCATTTGGCAGAAGTCAGTAAAGTGGTCAAATCCAAAGGTGCCTTTTTACATAATGTCATGCCGCTGATTGCCGAAGCTGAACACGGCACTTTTTATGGCGTGATGGGGCAACGCGGCCCTACTCCCGATGAATTGCAAGACCTGCAAGACAGTTGTTCCGGCGATATGAACATGATGCGCCATTGTCGCCAATGCCGAGCCGATGCCGTGGGCATGTTGGGCGAAGATCGCGGTGATGAATTTACGCTGGATAAAATTGAGGATATGGAAATTGATTATGCAGCGGCAATGGAAAAACGCAAGGTGATTCATCAAGCCATACAGGCAGAAATGGATAGTAAACGTTTGGAAAAAGCGGAAAAAGCGCAGCAACATAAACAAGAACCCAAGTTAACCACACGTCCGGTATTAATGGCCGTCGCCACCAGTGGCCAAGGTGTGATCAACCTGCACTTTGGTCATGCCAAAGAATTCCTGATTTATGAAGCTTCGCCGGACGGTGTGCGCTTTATCAGCCATCGCAAAGCGGATCAATATTGTGGTGGCGATACAACGTGCGGCGATGGTGAAACGACACTGCAAATAACCATCCGTGCCTTGGCCGGCTGCGAAGCGGTACTGTGTTCCAAAGTCGGTTATGAACCGTGGGAGCAACTGGAAGCAGCGGGCATCGCACCGAACGGCGAACATGCCATGGAACCCATCGAAGAAGCCGTTCTGGCGGTTTATAAAGAAATGGCGGCAGCGGGCAAGTTGGAT
>CAIQND010000417.1 GCA_903873045.1 uncultured Methylococcaceae bacterium
AAAACGGGAATTTAATAGTGCGCCCCGAACACGATCTTTGCTTTCTTTGACGGCTGTTTCCGGCAAGCCGACAATATTTAAGGAAGGCAAGCCGTTAGAAATATGAACTTCAACCATTACCAGAGGCGCGTCAATTCCTGATCTGCCCCGGCTAAAGATGACCGCTAAGCCCATGGCGCTTCTGAATACTTATTATATTTTTGTAGCGCCATTATAAAATCCCCGGCATTCAAATTATGAATAGTGCATTGTAGGAGCGGGCCGCCCGCGATGTTTTATAACACCCTGAATTAATTAAGTACGTAGGGCGTGCCGTGCGCGCCTTATTTTTCAAGGCGCGCACGGCACGCCCTACATAAAATAATGTTGCTTAATCAACGAAAGTCTCTATAGCAACTACTGCTATTTTTCGCGGGCATGGCCCGCTCCTACAAGTCTTATCTGTAGTTAGTTAAGCCAAAGAGCGGTTTAACCTTACAATTCTTCTTTATTAAGAGCAGTGCCTTCCATTGCAGATACACGTTTTTCCAGGTCTTCCAGTTTTGAGCGGGTTTTTGCCAAGACCATTTTTTGTACTTCAAATTCTTCACGGGTAACCAAATCCAGCTTGCCTAACGCGCCTTGCAAAACGGCCTGGAACGTTTTTTCCAGATCTTCTTTCAGGTTACTCAAACCGGGCGGGATGGCGCTAGCCAAACGATTGGCAATATCATCAATAGCTTTAGGATCAAACATTAGGGTAATCTCATAGTAGTAAAGAGAGGTAGATTGGGTTATCTTTTTTACGCCAAACACGCGCTTAAGCCGACCCAACCTACGGTGTTATTTATAACGCAAAAGCTTTTTTGAAAAATTCAGGTTGCGCCAAAGAGGCTTTGTGAATATCAACATTATAATAAACAGTTTCAAAAGGCTTGTTTATTGAATCCTGTTCCCTGAATGCTGTTAAAGCCGTTTTACTGGCAATCGTAGCACTCCACCAGCCCGAAGGATACAAACATTGTGGAAAAAACAGGGTTTGTAAATGCCCAAAACCACTGCTACTCATGGCGTTGCGCATTTCACCTATCAGCTTCATGTTAAACAGTGCGGACTCGCTTTGCTGTACGATCATGCCGTTTTCTGAAAGACAGTTAAAGCAATCACGGTAAAAATCTTCGCTGAATAAACCTAAAGCAGGGCCAATCGGGTCAGTGCTGTCCACGATAATAATATCGACTGAATTAGGTGCCGCATCTTTTACCCATTTAATACCGTCGATAAACTTCAAATCGGCTCTGGGGTCATTATTGGATTCGCAGAGTTCAGGGAAATAAATTTCCGCCAGACGGGTAACTCGCTCATCAATATCAATCTGCACGGCATGTTCTACCGTCGGATGTTTTAACACTTCTCTTAACGTGCCGCAGTCACCGCCACCGATAATCCAGACTCTTTTTGGATTGGGATGCGTATACAAAGCCGGATGGCTCATCATTTCGTGATAAAAAAAGTTATCGCGGGTTGATACCATGGTGCAGCCATCAATGACCATCAAGTTACCGAAAGTTTCGGTTTCATAAATTTCAAGATGTTGAAATTCAGATTGTTCCTCATGTAATTTTTGTTTAATTTTTAATGAAAAGGCCGATTCAGCCCCTGGGACTTGCTCGGTAAACCATTCAGTTGGGTTCATGTAAAGATTCCTGTAAAAAATAAACGAATAAATAAGTCCGCATTATATTAGAATTCTGCATCCTTTAGGCATAAAACGAAAATTTGAGTGAATTTAAGTCAGAAAAAAATTGTGGTTATGCTTATTGGCTACCCACTTTAGTCAGGACAAAAATACCGTCGTTAGACCTGACAGGTTTATAAAACCTGTCAGGTCTGTCCCATGTTAAATTGATAGCTCTGCTTATTTTTCTATCAATAACAGCGGACATTTTTACGTAAGATAACGATAGGCAAGGTGTCTTTTAAGGCCGCTATATAAAATAGCATTAAGCACGACCGCTAAAAAATAAACGCACACACTATTACAATTCGTAATTATTCAGTCTCCCTCTTTGAAAAAGAGGGGTTAGGGGAGATTTTATTAGATAAATCCCCCTCAATCCCCCTTTTTTCAAAGGGGGAGGTGAACAACTATTACAATTCTGCATCCTTTAGGCATAAAACGGAGATTTGAGTGAATTTAAGTCAGAAAAAAACATGGTCAACCGAGCAATCAGCAGAAACCTACGCGATTGAAAATTGGGGTGATGGCTATTTTTCCATCAATAACAGTGGGCATGTCTGCGTAAAACCCAGTTCGGATAAAGCGATTGAGCTGGATTTATTTGAGATTGCGCAATCGCTCAAT
>CAIQND010000418.1 GCA_903873045.1 uncultured Methylococcaceae bacterium
CCAATGCGTTTTTTCGATATCCAGCACCGAAAATCTTCAGATACCGTGTTTCTGAGCCACCAAAAAAAATATTTTGAGACGAAATACCCACCCCTTTTTCGCCCGTGAATCTGGAAAGCGTTACAGCGCAAATGGCTCATAAAAAGAATTGAATTGTAATTTATTCATCTTTCATCTTTCACAAATTGATTATAAGACAAATACTTGTAACTGCCTTTACGCATATTAAAAAACAACAACTCGGGCAGGCTCATTAAAATTCCCGTTGTGCCGGCTTTAAGATTTTTCCCTGAATCAAACGGCCAGCTTAAAAAACCAAACAGACTTTGGCCAATGCCGGCGGCAGTATTAAACACTCCAAAAACAGGCCTTAATGCCAGACTATCATCGGTAAAAAAAACAAAAAAAGCATCATCCGGATTATAGCTATACAGGGTGCTGCTAAAAACATTCGATTCACGCAGAGCCACCATCAGGCCGTTATTTTTGGCATACAGCTTTTCTAATTGTTGACCACGGTAGGCGTTTAATACCGTATTGGAGCTTACCTTATAGTTTTCTTGTACCGATTGAAACGACACAAAAGGAATAAAATTATAAGCCGCTGAAATAGTGCCACCCAAGCGTTGCCTGGATTCTTTTATTAATAATTCGGCTTGCTTCGCTGGATCGTTGTCCACTGTGTTTTGTGATAACAAAGCCTGGTCAAGGGTTCTAAACAATTCGGTTACACAATTACGGGTAAGCAAATTATACTGATAGTGTTGTGCCAATTCCTGAAGCAATTTATTTTCATAGTGTTCCAGTCCGGTTAACGCGCTGGTTAATTGCTGCGACGACAATTCAGGCATCAGCCAATCCGGCAGGCTAATACTTTTAGTCGGTAGCGCTTTTTCACCCTGATACCGAACCGCTTTTTGTTGTTTACCCTTGAGCCATTCAAAATAGCGATTGGCTGACATTTCAAGCTGGCTATAGTTGCTTTCTGTAAGGCCACCAGGGTTTATGATGACTTTTCGGATTTGTTTAAAATTAGCTTGTGCATCATCAATTTGGGTTTGTATTGGCTCTGCCTGCTCCATAAATTGATCTGTGCTGATCCATTCACTGTCCACGGCAAAATCATCAATAAAAACCCATCGCCCCAATTGTAATGACTGCTCAACCGCAATATATCGGGCCATATTAACCAAAACAGCAGCGCCCCAATCAGGTCGGCCGGACTTGACCGACTTTAACAGGCTTAACGCCAGTTGTTCACGTAATGCCTCCAATATTTTTTTTTCTTCCGGCGTAACGGATTCTTGCGTTACAAAAAAAGCGTCTGCTTGTAACGGCTGTTCTTCCACCAGTACTTTTATGGCGGCTAATCCGGTTAAATAATCAGTATAACTATCGGCAAAGGAATTAATTACCGGCGGAAAGTTGTCTTTCGACAAAATTGATGTCGGCGCAGGCCAATGGTTGGGCGTTAAAGTTTTAATGTTTGCGGTGATTTGTTCCCGGCGCTTGGAAAGATAATCTTGACCATACTGCGCTTCGATTTTTTTTCTCAACAAACCAATAAACGGTGACGATTGAGAGCCCACCTTTATGTTTTTTGGATATTCGTCTTTTTGACTATCCAAGTCATGCTCGGCATAAAAAAGTCCGACACCGTTTAATCGCAATACCGCTGAAAAATCAGTGCCGATGTCTGGCTGCTTATACAACAAGCGACGTAAAAGCAGACAGTCTTTAAGTAAGTCGTTCAGTTGTTTAAACTGTTGATCCTGAGCCAGAAACTGCCATTTAAAATACTCACCAAGCCGGTTAAAAGTCTCTTCGGAGACCTCAACGCGGCTTAAATGAATACGGCGGTTTTGCAAAAAACGATACAGAAAATGAAACTCCTGCTTATCTTGCCTGAGCAGACGAATTAAGCCGGAATCATGATGCTGATAATGATAAATTTCATCGCCAAATTGTATGGCGCTATGGCCACCACTGGAATTACCCTCGCTTGCTTCCAGATAAAGATATTCAAACGATGCTGCCAAAGCGGCACCTGGGAATATCGCCAAAAGGAGGAGTCTTATCAAAAAAGACTTCAAGCTAAAACGCATAGATTACACGTAAAACCATTGAAGCCTTTTAAAAATGATAGGTAAATCAAGACAGGATGTTATTCTTCAGCCTCATAACCAGTCTGAATTTCTTTCATTTTTTCGGCATCGCCACCGGCAAAATTCTTTTTGTAGGTTTCATAAGCGATGCCTTCTACATTGGCTTTTTTCAAACCTTTCCCGATACCCAAATAAGTTAATGAATCTTGATCCCAGTTAGTCACGCCTTGTTTTGCTGCAATATCACTCAAACCCTTAAGGAAAGCATTGTAACCCGCTTCGGGCTTTGATGATTTAACATAAGCCATCGTGTAATCAGCGACTTCATTTTGGTATTTTTTACTTTTTCCTGAAACTGAAGAAGGACTGCTAATAATGGAACTGGTCGAGTCTGAAATGCTTTTTGAACTGTCTGAAAAAGAACAGCCAGTAATAGCAACCGATAGACCAAAGAGAGTCGAATAAAGCAGTGCCTGTTTTAAATAACCTGAATATAAACGCATAATATTTCCTGTAGAATTAACGAAAGTAAAAAGGGTAATCAAGAATTAATAAATTGGAATTGTTTTATTCGACCTGCGCCACACCCGATTCTTGGCTGGCTGTCCAAATTCGATAATGCACCTCAAAATCGACCGGTACATAAACGACAACAGGTAATTTGCTGTTGTAGCGTAATAAATTTCCATCGCCATGAACTGTTATAAAGGCATCGTGTTCTTTTTTGTCAGGCGGACAGGCCATCAATGTCGATGCAGAGCCTTGCACTGCTTTGAGAACAAAGTAGGGAAAACCCCAACCTTTTGCAACTTCTTCGGTTAGTTGCCCGCCAAACCAGTGCTGATTACAATCCACTTGACTTGTTTTGCCGATAATTATTTCAAGTTTATGAGCCTCTTCATCGGCCTGCGCTTGGAGATGAATAACCATTCTTTTATAACCGTCCTCTGCCGGAGGATAAGGCTTCATGCCATAAGAGTCGGCAAAAACAGACGTACTGAATAGTAAAAAACCGCTAATCACAAGAAAATTGGCATAACGTTGATTCATCTTATCACCTCATTACCCATCGCATTGAAAAACAGGCTATATGCTAATTCATCCGTTATTAGTTGTAACTTCTTTTTTCCTGCGGCTATCAATAAAAAATAAAGTAAAATGATCGCTTTTACAACGTCTCAATTCGTCAATCTCAAACAGATATTAATTAGGTATCCATGAAAAATTATAAAATTGCAGTGTTAGCCGGTGACGGTATCGGCCCGGAAATTACCCGGGAAGCCATCAAAGTACTTAAAGTTATTGAAGAACGCAATGATGTCACTTTTGAGCTAATGCCTGCTGCTTTCGGTGCCTGTGCCTACTTTGAATTTGGCGATGCCTTTCCTCAGTCAACCATTGATATTTGTGATCAGGC